>NZ_CDWTMG010000145.1:0-12189 GCF_977945845.1 Frankia sp. CcMO1 | reverse complement strand
ACCGCGAGCCGCGCCCGGCTCGGCGCCCGGCGCGGCTGCGGGTCGATGGCCGGAGCGGTCGCGCCGGCCGAGCGGGCCGCGGGCCGCCCCGTCGAGGAGGTCGGGGCGCTTGTCGTCCGCCCACCGCCCCTTTGCCTGGAGTCGGGCCGCCCGGAGCCGGTCCGCCCGGGGGCGGAACGCCCGGCGCGGGAGAGCGGCTGCGCGGGAGCGGTCACGATGCGCCTCCGGTCGGTTTCCGGGTGTGGTCCGGGTTCGGCGCGGTACGTTCGACGGCACGCAGACGGACGGAGGCCGCCCGCGGGTTCTCGGCCTTCTCGGTCTCGCTCGCCGGTTCCGCACCTCGGGTCAACCAGCGCAGCCTGGGGCCCGCGCCCTCGGGCACCACCGGCAGGCCCGGCGGGACCAAGGCCTCCGCATAGCCGCGCAGTTGCCGCTTGACCAGCCGGTCCTCGAGCGAGTGGTACGATAGGACGACGAGCCGGCCGGACACGGCCAGCGCGTCGAAGGCCGCGGGCAACGCCCGGGCGAGCACGTCGAGCTCGGCGTTGACCTCGATACGTAACGCTTGGAAGGTACGTTTCGCCGGATTGCCGCCGGTCCGCCGGGCCGGCGCCGGGATGGCGTCGCGTACCAGGTCGGCGAGCCGCGCCGAGGCGACGAACGGGGCGACGGCCCTGGCCTGGACGATCGCACCGGCGATGCGGCGGGCGAATCGCTCCTCGCCGTATTCCCGCAGGATGTGGGTCAGCGCGTCGGCATCGTAGGTGTTGAGGATGTCGGCGGCCGTCCTGCCCCGCGTCTGGTCCATCCGCATGTCCAGCGGCGCGTCCCGGGAGTAGGCGAACCCACGGTCGTCCGTGTCCAGCTGCAACGACGACACGCCGAGGTCGAACAGGACGCCCTGCACCACCGGATGACCGAGCCGGTCCAGGATCTCGGCCGCCTCGTCGTAGACGGCGTGGACAAGCTCCACCCGGCCGGGGGCGAGCCCGTGCAGCCGCTCGCCGCTGCGCTCCAAGGCGTCGGGGTCGCGGTCGAGCCCCACCAGCCGTACGTGCGGGAAGGCCGTGAGCACAGCCGCGGCATGCCCACCGAGACTCACCGTCGCGTCCACCACGATCGCTCCGGATACCCGCAGGGCGGGGGCCAACAAAGTCAGTACACGGTCGGTCAGCACAGGCGTATGTGTGGCGTTCAGTGCTGAGCCTCCCTCGACCGCTCGTGGACCTCGTCTTCAGATGTACTGACGGGCATGGGGGCTTCATCGGCGAAAGCCACCGGGCGGCGGGCCCGGGTCGGGTGACCGAGGTCAACCGCCCTCGCGTACGTCCCGGATGCCGGCCGCCGGGGAAGGGACAGCCGGAAGGGACGGTGCGCGTGGCGAGCCCGCGGAGCACCCGGATCCATGAACCCGGGGCAGCTCAGATCACTCCGGGCAGGACCTCCTCGGACAGCTCGGCGAAGCTCTCCTCCTGGCTTTCCAGGTAGGTCTGCCACCGCTGGGCATCCCAGATCTCAATCCGAGTGTTGGCCCCATTGACCACGCAGTCGCGCATCAAGCCCGCGTAGGACCGCAGCGGAGCCGGAATCGTGATCCGCCCCTGCCGGTCCGGCACGTCGTCCGCGGCCGAGGAGAAAAACACCCGACTGTAGTCACGCAATGCCTTTGCGGTAACCGGAACAGTGCGGAGGGACTCGCTGATCCGGGTGAACTCCGCCATCGGAAAGACGTACAGGCAGCGTTCCTGCCCCTTGGTGATCACAAGACCCCCCTCCCACTCGTCACGGAATTTCGCGGGCAGCGTCAGCCGCCCTTTGTCGTCGAGCCGCGGCGCGTGGCTGCCGAGAAACACCAGCAACCTCCTCGCCACCGCGAGGAAGACAACGACAGGTCACCCCGCGACGGTCACCCGTAAGCTGCTGTCCCCCACTGCGCGCCACTCTACCCCACTCCCCCACCCGACACCCCCTCAACACCCCGTACCACCCCACCGAACCCCCTCCATTGGGGGTCGCCCGCGCTACCTAAGAAGAAGGTGGTAGAAGTCGCAAAAAATCAGTACAAATGACTCTGGTGGATGAAGGAACATTCGGTCTCACCCGCCGTCCCGGCGAGGCCGATCAGATACAGACACCTACCCCTCATCTCCTGTCGGGCTCCGGTTCGAGGCATGTTTCCTCGACCACCACGGCCTGCACGCCCGCGGTGGATGTCACACTCGGGGGGGGACAGGTCCCACCGGGGCCGGGTTCGCGCATCCCGACGCGCGACGCATCCCGACACTCGACACCCGGAGGGGGGCCAAACTCGTGGTGACCGACCCTGGTCTTCTGCACTGGCGTGACCCGGTGACCGACATCGGCCATCTCGCCGATGTCACCAACCGGGTGCGGGCCAGCATCGAGACGGTCATCGACGGCAAGTCCGAGGCGATCACGGCGGCCCTGGTCGTGCTGCTGTCCGAGGGCCATCTGCTGATCGAGGACGTCCCCGGGGTCGGCAAGACCATGCTCGCCAAGGCCCTCGCACGGTCCATCGACGCCCGGGTACGCCGCATCCAGTTCACTCCGGACCTGCTCCCCAGCGACGTCACCGGGGTCAGCGTCTACAACCAGGGCACCCGTGACTTCGAGTTCCGTCCCGGTCCGGTGTTCGCCAACATCGTCGTCGGCGACGAGATCAACCGCGCCGAGCCGAAGGCGCAGTCGGCGCTCCTCGAATGCATGGAAGAACACCAGGTCACGGTCGACGGCGTCACCTACCGGCTCGAGTCGCCCTTCATGGTGATCGCGACCCAGAACCCGGTGGAGATGGAGGGCACCCGGGCGTTGCCGGAGGCCCAGCGCGACCGTTTCACCGCCCGGATCTCGATGGGCTACCCCTCCCCCGCGGCCGAGCTGGAGATGCTCGACAGCCACGGCAACGCCAACCCGCTGGCCGGCATCACCCCGGTCACCGACGCCGCCGAGATCGCCAAGCTGATCGCACTCGTCCGCACGGTGCACGTCTCGCCCGAAGCGCGCCACTACATCGTCGACCTGGTCGGCGGGACCCGCACGCATCCTGAGATCGCGCTCGGCGCGTCCCCCCGGGCGGCGCTGCATCTCATCCGTGCTGCCCGAGCCCGCGCGGCCCTGGACCAGCGCGGTTTCGTCCTCCCCGACGACGTTCAGGAGATGGCTGTCCCGGTCATGGCGCACCGCCTACTGCTGCAGCCCGAGATCATGCTCTCCGGAGAGCCGACGATCGAGGTCGCCGCCCGCATCCTGACCGACGTCCTGCGCCGGATTCCGATCCTTCGTCCCGGTACGGCACGCCCAACCCGGCACGGCCGTTAGAGCTCCGTGTGTGGAACCTCCGGGTGCGCGACTTTGTCGCGGCGCTGCGTGGCCTGACGATCCGCGGCCGGTCGTTCGTCGCCGCCGGCATCGCCTGCGCGGCGTCCGCGGCCGTGCTCGGCGAGCAGGACCTGCTGCGGATCGGCCTGCTCCTCATTCTCCTCCCCGTGCTCGCGGCGGCCTTCGTCTGCCGGACCCGCTACCGGCTCGCCTGCACCCGCCGGCTCGAACCGAGCCGGGTGACCGCCGGGGACCGGGTCTCGGTCCGGATCAGACTGGAAAACGTCAGCCGGTCGCCGTCGTCGGTGCTCCTGGTGGAGGACGCCGCCGCGGACGGGCTGGGCGGCGGGGTCCGGTTCGTACTCGGCCGGATCGAGCCCGGTGGCAGCCGGGACCTGTCCTATGTCCTGCACGCGGGGATGCGCGGTCGCTACCAGATCGGACCGATGGCGATCCGCCTCGGTGACCCGTTCGGGCTGTGCGAACTGTCGCGCAGTTTCCGCAGCCTGGACGAGCTGGTCGTGGCCCCCCCGATCGAGCGGCTGCCGTCGGCCCGCCCGATCGGTGCCGCGCGTGTCAGCACCCAGCTGCGCCGCCCGACCGGGCTCGCGGGTGAGAACGAGACGACGACCCGTCCGTACCGGTCCGGCGACGACCTGCGCAAGGTGCATTGGAAGACAACCGCCCGCCGCGGCGAGCTGATGGTCCGGCGCGAGGAGCACCCGCAGACGGGCGGGGCGACTATCCTGATCGACACCCGGGCCCGGGCGTGGCCCGACAGAGGCCCCTCAGCATCGTTCGAGTGGGCGGTGAGCGCGGTCGGGGCGATCGGCGTCCACCTCGTCCGGGGCGGGTACCGGGTCCGACTGCTGGCCGATCAGGGGCTGGCGGCCATCGCCGCGGGGGGTACCGTCGGCGGGCTCCTCGACGAGCTTTCAACGCTGACGCCCGCCCCCACCGAGTCCCTGCACCCAGCGCTCGCGGCCGGCCGCAGGCAGGCCGATCACGGCGGCATGTTTATCGCCGTCCTCGGCCACACCGATGCGCCCACTGCCGCCGCGCTGGCCGGGCTGCGGCCCCGCAGCGCCCCGGCGATCGCGGTGCTCGTCGACGTGGCCAGCTGGAGCACCGCCGCGGCGGCCCCGAAGATCGCCGCCGACCTCGGAACGACGCACGCGGTGCTCACCCGCGCTGGCTGGGCGGTCCTTGTCGCGGCGGCGGGCACCAGCCTCGCGGCGATGTGGCCGCGGGTCGCCGCCCGGGCCCGGGGCACGGGCGGCGTCGGTGCTTCGAGTGCCGCCGGAGTCTCCGGACGTGCCGGGACCGTGGGACTCACCGGGGCAACGGGGCACAGCGGCGGTCTCCACATCGGCGGACGGTCGGTGCCGTGAACGCCCGCCCGGTGCCCACAGTGATCGTCACCGTCGTCTGTCTGCTGTCCACCAGCGCGCTGACCCGTCTGTTCGAGGGTGTCCTCTGGTGGTTCGGGCCGGTACTCGTCGCCACGGCCGTGGCCGTGGGGACGGGGGTGGCGAGCCGCCTGCTCCTGCTGCCGGCGGCGGCCGGGATCCTGCTCAGTCTGGTCGGCCTCATCGGCACCGTCACCGTGCTGTCCGCGCGGTCGACGGCGTTGCTGGGCTTCCTGCCGACCGCCACCACGGTCAAGACGCTGCGCACGCTCATCTCCGCCGGCGGCTCCGACATCTCACGGCTGGCCGCGCCGGTGCCCGATCGGCCGGGCCTGGTGGTCCTCACGGTGATCGGCGTCTACCTCCTGGTCATGATCGTCGATCTGATCGTGGTGAAGTTCGACCACCCGACGCTCGGCGGCCTTCCGCTGCTGGCGCTGTATGCGGTGTCGGCGGCGATTCTGCCCGGGGGCGTCGGCACGGTGCCCTTCCTACTCGGCGCGGTGAGCTTCATCGCCCTGCTCCTGCTCGACGGGCGGTTGGCGTACGGGCGATGGGGCCGGACCGTCTCCGACCAGCGGAGGGCCGGCGTCGAGATGTTCGGCGGTCGCCTCGCCGTGGGCGCGCTCGGGGTCGCCGTCACCGCGCT
Organism: Frankia sp. CcMO1; assembly: GCF_977945845.1. Taxonomy (NCBI): domain Bacteria; kingdom Bacillati; phylum Actinomycetota; class Actinomycetes; order Frankiales; family Frankiaceae; genus Frankia; species Frankia sp. CcMO1. The sequence continues at coordinate 6,792 of NZ_CDWTMG010000145.1, read as the reverse complement.
GGTCGCTGCGATCGCGGTGCCGTTGGGCCTGCCGTCCCTTGACGGCGAGGGACTAGTGTCGCGCAAGGGTGGATCCGGCGCCGGGGACGGTCCGAGTTCAGCCAGCGTCGTGCAGCCGATCGTCTCGGTGAGCCAGCAGCTGCACGCCAGCACGGAGGTGCCCCTGCTTCGGGTGCGCTTCGACAAGCCGGAGTATCTGCGACTGACGGCGCTGGAGAACTTCGACGGCCAGCTGTTCACCCTGCGGGCGTTGAACGCCACCCGGGAGAACCGGGTCAGCGAGGGACTACCGAAACCACGGACGGGCGGCACCACCCAGTCGGTGCGTGCGGAAGTGGCCGTCACCGGGCGGTTCAACGAGCTGTATCTGCCAGTTCCGGGCATCCCAACCCGGATCGAGGGGCTGACCGGCGACTGGCGGCTGGCGAGCCCGACAGGCACGATCTTCTCGACCCGGACCTCGACGGCGAACGCGCACTACCAGGTGGACGCGGTGGTGCCGAATCCCACGAGCGCGCAACTTCAGGCCGCGACCGGGCCGATCCCGGACTCGCTCGACATCGCGACCGCGCTCCCTGACAATCTCGATCCCCAGCTGCGCCAGCTCACCAAGGCCGTGACCGCGGATGCGCGCACCCCCTATGAAAAGGTGTACGCGATCCAGGAATACCTGCGGGGGCCGCAGTTCACCTACGACCTCCAGGGCGCCCCCACCACGCAGGAGGGCGCGCTCAGCCAGTTCCTGTTCGACACCCACCGCGGCTACTGCGAGCAGTTCGCCTCGGCCATGACGGTCATGGTGCGGATACTGGGCCTACCCGCCCGGGTCGCGATCGGCTTCGTCCCCGGGGAGCGGCAGAGTGACGGCAGCTACGTCATCACCAACCGGCAGGCGCATGCCTGGCCTGAGGTCTGGTTCCCGTCGATCGGCTGGATCAGCTTCGAGCCGACCCGCCGCAGCGACGGAGCCACCTCGGCGCCGTCCTACGCCCCCGCCGGGCCCGAGGACCCCGACAATGAGGCCGCCCTGCCGGAAGATCAGGATCAGACCGAACTGCAGGCAGCGCCCGAGCCGGTGCCCGTGCCGGATACCTCCACGCCGGCTCCCGGCGACGATCCGACCGCGGTGGACGCCCCGCGGTCAGGTGATGGCGCATCGACCTCCACCGGGATTCCCTCCTGGGTGATCTGGCTGTGCGGTGCCCTGCCCGTCCTGGGCCTGCTGGCCGTTCCGGCGATCACCCGGATCCAGCGGAGGCGGGTCCGGCTGCGCCCGGCCGAAGACGATCCTTCAGACCCGTCTGGGGCGACGGTGGAACGGGTCCACGACGCCTGGGCAGAACTGCTGGACGTCGCCGCGGATCTGGGAATCATGATCCGGCCGAGCGACTCGCCGCGGGCCGGGGTGGCCCGGCTGACCGCCTACCTGGACGCCGAGCCGACCACCGCACAGGCCCCGGGGTCCCGCCCGGAACCGTCTGCGTGGCAATCCGGGGACGGCGGGCCCCCCACGACCTACCCGCAGGCCCGCGCGGCACTCGCCCGGCTGGCCTCCGCGGAGGAGCGGGCCCGCTACGCGCCACCGGAGATGGCCGCGCCGCCGTCCGTCGCAGACCTCGGCGAGGATGTCGTCCTGGCCACCACCACGCTGTGGGTGCTGGCACCGCGGGCCAGGCGGATGTTGGCGCGGATCGCCCCGGCATCGGTTCTCCGACGCGACGCGCCGACCTCGGCGCGCGGACGGTCGAGGACGGGACAGGGAGGCGGCGGGGACGACGCACCCGCCGCACCCGCCACGCCCGCCACGATTCAGAACGATGACAATGATGACAATCAGGACTGGCCGGACCCGGTCAGGGACGGTCCTCCCAGCGCCGCCGCCACCGCTCCTCGACCCGTTCCATGAACGGAGCCCTAGCCCGCGGCTTCGGCTTCGATCCCCCCTGCACACCGCCCGGCCGCCGGTGACCGGTGTCACGGCCGCTGATCCGGCGCAGGCCCGCCGCACCGCGCAGCGCGGCGAACAACATCATGAGGAAACCGAGGATGCCGAGGATCACCGTCAGCGGTACCTGGTTGAGCACCACGCCGACGACCAGGACGGCCAGACCGAGGACGAAGACGACCGCGCTGCGGCGCACCCGGCGCAGCAGGTAGGTACGGGGGTCCGTCGAACGGACGGTACTGGCAAACTTCGGATCGTCCTGTACGAGAGCGCGCTCGATCTGCTCCAGCAGGCGCTGCTCGTTCTCCGAGAGCGGCATCGACGCTCCTCCCACGACCTGTAGGCCCGGCGGACGGAACCTGATAACCAAGGATAGGCATGTGCGGGCGGGTGCGGTAGGCAACCTGTCATGCTGGTTGGAACCGAGCGATTCCCGTCACCTGGTCCGTGCCCGAACTGGGGTCTTTCATACCGGGAAATCCACGATCACGGGAACCGGCGGTGCCGGTTTCACAAGCGGTACCAGCGGCACGACGGCGGGCAAGCACATGCAGCTGTGCCGCGAGGTCACGGAACGGCTCCCGGGCGGCCGCGGCCAGTTCCAGGCGTAGCAGCCGCTGCGCGGTGAAGGCATCGGAGTCGACCAGTGCCCCGGGGACCAGGTCGGCGAACACGCGCACCCCGTGGACGTCGACGACGTCCGCGCCAGCCCCGTCCACCAGCGCGACGATCTCGGCGGTGGTGAACCCGGCGGCCGCCCGGGGCGCCCCGGTGCCCTGGCCGGTCAGCACGGCCTGCGCCTGCTCGAAGCGACCCGCCAGGGCACGGGCGAGCACTGTGGCAGCCCGGCCCGCGACGACGAGGCTGAGGACGCCTCCCGGGCGCAGCACCCGCAGGGCCCCCGCCAGCGCGGCCCCGGGATCGTCAACGACGTCGAGGACGGAGTGGCACAGCAACAAATCGGCGGTCTCGGTGCCGACGATGCCGGTCAGGTCGCCCTGCTCGGCCGTGACCCGGTCGGCGACGCCCCGTTCGTCGGCGCGACGGCGCAACGCTGCCAGGGCGTCCGGCGACGGGTCCACGACGATCACCAGGTAGCCCTCGACCGCCAGGGGGACAGCGAAGCTACCACTCCCACCGCCCGCGGCAACGATGATCGGCGGGATGGTCGCGGCCGTCGGGGCCACCGACCAGGCCGGAACCCCCGCTGCCGATCCGGGCAGGACCGTCCGCAGGCCGTGCCAGATCGCAGCCTGCCGCAGATCCGCGCCGGTGACATGGCTGGTCATGCGCGTCGTGCCTCCTCAGGCCGGCATCGTCGGCATCGCCGCCATCAGCCCGCTCGCCCACGCCGGAGGACCGGGCGCGTCACTGACCCACGGTGAGACCTATGACAACCCCGACGACCAGCCCGCCAGCCGACAGCCCTACGACCCGCAGTACCCAGCTGTTGCGACGCGCAACGGCGGACGGCACGGCCCGATGCGCGCCGCGGTGCCGATGCCCAGAACCGGTGAGGACCATCGATGATCTCCTGCTCCGCCAGCCACCGCCCCTCGGGGGGTAACCGATAGTGACTGATGATCACCGTAAACGCAACCGCTCGTCACCCGCCCGGGGCGTCGCCGGGCCGAGGGCAGGCTGACCGTGGTCGGCTCGGCGGCGTGACCATCGCGACCTCCCCACGCCCGACCGGACCGGTGCCGGCGATCACTGGTTGGGACGGCAGGCCCAGCACGCCCTCGACAACCCCGATGAACAGATCGACCTGATGGATCAGATCGTCGGCCTCCCGCCTGGTCACCACCTTCAGCCCGGCCTCGGCCGCCGATCGCCGGGCGGCCCCCGCCGCGAAGAACTCCGCCCACTCCGCGAGCTCGGGGGCCACCCGGACAAGCAGGCACCAGGCACTCACGGGCCGACCGCGACGACCGGGACGGGGCCGGGCCCGGTCCGCCAGGGCGGCGGCCGCCGCCCGCAGCGCCGCGAGATGGGCGAGGGCGTAGCGATCCCCGGTCGTCTGGGCGTACTCGGCCTCACCGAGACCACGCCGGGCGGCGACCAACAGATCGTCACGGAAGCGGCGGGGCAGCCCCGCCGCCGACACCAGGGTCCGTCCAACCGGCTCGGTGGACGCACCGCGCGGCCCGGTGGATCCACCATGGCCGCCGAACGCGCCCTTACTGCGGGCCGCTCCTCCCGCCGGGTCCGAGCCACTGATCGAGCCACTGATCGGCCGACTGGTCACGGTGGTCACGACACCTCCCAGATCTCGAACATAGGTTCGATCACAAAGTAGTGAACCCTCTCCGACGCCGCCCGTCAAGCACCTAGGTATCGAACACGCGATCGAGAAGATCCGACGACCTCGGACTCGACCACCCGAAGAAACCAGCCGAGGACGAGCAGAGCTACCACGTCGGGAACCCATCCCAGCCGCGGGTCCGCGACTTTCCCCCGACAGACATGTCCCGAACCCGCACCCGGCGTCCGGGCCACCCGGGTGACCCCCGGGTCGAGCGCATCCGGATTGGCCACGACAAGCGCCGTTCCGTCCAGCGCAAACCGGATGATGTTCACGTCGCGGTGACCCACGAGCCCGCTGGCGAACTCGCCGCGGGTCGGCGTGAGCCAGCGCAGCGTGGCACCGTCCGACAGGCGCACCCGGCCCCCGTGGCGGCCTGGCTCGAAGGCGGCCAGGGGCACCCGTCCCATGGGTTCGACCAGACGGATCCCGGAACCATCGAGATCGGTCTCCAGCACGAACGGCCGGCCGGCCGCCATCAGCTCGACCCGGCCCCGCGACCACCAGTCGGCCAGCACCGCGCCCTCGCCGGTCTCTATGTGCACGTGCCGGACCGAGGCGTGCCGGGACACCGACTCGATCCGGAAGACCAGCTCGTGCGGCAGTCCGCCGGCCCGCCGCGGGAGAAAGCCCGCCCCGGCCGCCGGGCCCGGACCCGGGCCCGCTGCCGACGCGGGCCGCCTCGCCAGGCTCCTGGGCACCGTGATCGCCATGCTCCCAACCCCCTCCGCCTCGCCGGCCGTCTCCCGGCCGCCTGCCACCCTCGGTTTCGTGGGCTCAGTGCACCTCCGAGCGATCAACGCCCACTGCACGCACAATCACCAGAACCATTGAGAATGTGTTGATCGAAACAGCCGGATTCCGCGATCGGGTCACGCGACGCCCCACGGAGCCGGACCGCTACCCGCGTCGCACCGGGCACCGGGCACCGGGCACCGGGCACCGGGCACCGGGCACCGGGCAGGCCTGACGCGGAAACGACAGGGGTCGTTCCAGATCGGTGGTTGCCGCCATGTCCCCTCCCGGCGCACGCTGCGGTAAACAGACATCACCGGGGGTCATACGAGAGGACCAGATGCCCGACCGCGACAACCTGCAGTTCGCCATCCTCGGCCCGTTGGAGATCACCGCCGGGGGGCACCCATCGTGCTAGGCGGCACCCAGCGCAAGGTGCTGATGGCCGCGTTGCTGCTGGAAGCCGGTCAGGTGGTGCCCGGTCACCGGCTGCTGGAGGTGATCTGGGGGGGATCCACCGCCGGAGAAGGCGCTGGCCACATTGCGCACCCATGTCAGCGAGCTGCGGCGGCGGCTGGAGACCGGGCCCGAGGTGCTGTTGCGCAAGGGGACCGGGTACGTCCTCGACGTACGCCCGGAGCAGATCGACTCCGAACAGGCCCGTCGGCTGCTGGAACAGGGCCGGCGCGCGGTGGACGACGGTGACCCGGTGAGCGCGATCGCCCCGCTGCAGGAGGCCCAGGCCCTCTGGCGGGGACCGCCGCTGGTCGACCTGATCGACTACCCGTTCACCCGGGCCTACGTGGACGCCCTCGACGAACTCCAGCTCGACGTCGTCAAGACCCGGATCGCCGCCGACCTCTCCCTGGGTCGTCATCGCGAGGTCATCGGGGATCTGCGCGTGCTGGTGACACGGCACCCCCACGACGACGGGCTGCGCCGGGAGCTGGTTCTCGCCTTCTATCGGGACGGTCGGATCGAGGACGCGGCCCGGGCCTGCCAAGAGGGCCTGGAGGCACTGCACGACCTGGGGCTGGACTCCGCGATGTTGCAGCAGCTGCAGGAGGACGTGCTGCGCGGCACGTCCAGCCTGGCCTGGACCCCGCCCCGCTCGCTCGACCGGCCGGTCTCCGTGGCGCCCACGAGCCAGGGGGGATACCAGCTGCCCCCGGACATCCGCGAATACACCGGGCGCGACACGATCCAGGCCCAGGTGCACGCCATGCTGACCGATCCGGTCGGGCTGTCATGGGGAACCGTGGTGGCGGCGTTCGCGGGTAAGGCCGGCGCCGGCAAGACCGCCTTGGCCGTGCACGTCGCGCATCGCGTCCGCACGGGGTTCACCGACACGCTGTACGTGGACCTGCGGGGCAACAGCACCCCACTGGACCCGGCCCGGGTGCTGTCCCGGTTCATCCAGACGCTCGGGGTCAGCCGCTCCGCGGTACCGGCCGACCCCGACGATCTCGGCGAGATGTACCGGGAGCTGCTCGTGACCCGCAAGGTTCTGATCATCCTCGACAACGCGGGGGGCGAGGCGCAGATCCGGCCGCTGATGCCGACCGGCCCGGGCTGCGCGGTCATCATCACGAGTCGGTCGCGGCTGCACGGCCTGAACGCCCCGTACTGGATGGTGGACGTCCTGCTGCCCAGTGACGCGGTGGAGCTGCTGGCCAAGGTGGTCAGCACGCAGCGGGTCGACGCCGAACCCGAGGCCGCGCGCGACATCGTCGGTCTGTGCGGCTACCTACCGCTGGCGATCCAGATCGCCGGGCGCAAGCTGGATCTGGATCTGGATCTGGATCTG
>NZ_CDWTMG010000144.1:11812-12498 GCF_977945845.1 Frankia sp. CcMO1 | reverse complement strand
GTCGCCAGCCGCTCGGCCGCCGAGCCACCCAGGCGCTCGGCGAGTATCTCCCCAGTCCCGTCCCGGGACAGCCGGTTCAGCCGAAGAGAATGACAGTGCGGCTGGCGGAGCAGCTCCGTGTGGAACACCTGATCCGTCGAGGGAATTCGGTCGCAGTCAGTCAGCACGAGGACGATGCGCGCCGCGTACAGCCGGCGGGCCAGATAAAGAATGCACTGCAACGAGAGAGTGTCCGCGTACTCGATGTCGTCCACGGTAATCACCGTCGGCGCCTGCTCGGCGAGTTCGAGCAGAGCGGTACATGTACTGTGCATTATTCCGGCGTTGATCGCGTCGATAGAATCCATCCGCGGCTCGGTTCCCGACGGGGCCGCGGTGGTGTCCACGTGCGGCCGCGGCAGCCGTGGCAGGCGGTCGACCGGCAGACCTGGGTGACTCATCAGTTGGGCGATGACCCCCAGCGGGATGGACTGCTCCGAACGCGAACAGGCGGCGCTCAGGGTGTGGGCCGCCTGGGTTGACGCGTACTCGGTGAAGGCGCGGAGCAGAGCCGTCTTTCCGCAGGCCACCGGACCATTGATGATGACAGTCTGACCTCTGGCAGGTAGACAGTCAATGAAGGTGGCCTGTAGTCGAGCGAGTTCATGGTTTCGTTCCACCAAGGAGTCGAAATGAAATAACTTGCG
>NZ_CDWTMG010000144.1:0-11579 GCF_977945845.1 Frankia sp. CcMO1 | reverse complement strand
GTCCCCCAAGGACACGGTACCGCCTCTTTCTGGAACCGCTGTGTTCGCCTTCGCGGTGCATCCACGGCTCCCTTGGTCCAGAACTCAACGGTCCGTAACCCGCGTTCGCGGGCGGGCCTGTGAACGTCAGCGCATGGCTACGATTTCCGGAGTATGGTCCTACGATATCAGACCATTCCCCTTGATTGAGGTCAAGGGGAAGTACCTTAGGAGTCGAAATGAAATAACTTGCGCGTTTCGAACCCTCCACAGGCCTGTGACCTGCGATGATGCTCTCGATCACGTATTTGTTACTTCATTACGTCCCCTTAGAGTGGTGGAGATCGCAGAAGGTTGCCGGCCGTCTGAGGCAGGTAGCGCCGCATCGGCCCAGGTTTTTCCTGTTACGGGGGACGCGCCGGCCGGGTCCCGTGTTTGCCGGGCTGGTCGTTTGATGCAGGGTAGGCTGTTGGTGAAGGCCGCCCGGGTCGGGGAGTGGGCGGCGGCGAGTAACACCGCGACCACCGCGTCCAGGCCAGCATGATTCGCTGCCACCTCATCTGGCGGAGTAAGCACGCCGACGGCCGACGTCTACGTCAGGTTGTCAAGCGGGCAAACGGTGCCTGATGCGGCAGTAGTTCCCAGAATCGCAATTCACTCCCCGGGAAGGCCCGCTATGTTCCCTCTCATGGGTTCGTCTGGCGCAGATGGCGGTACCCCGCGCAGCGGCGTGGTGGGCGGGTCGATCATGTTTTTCGCTTTCTTGTCCGAACTCGCGATGCTGGGCACTTTGGCGGGTGCCGGACTCGATCTCGCCTCGTCAGCCGTCGTCGGTGTTGCCTTGGCGGTCCTGCTGCCGCTGATGGCGGCCGTCGGCTGGGGGGTGTGGCTCGCCCCCGCGTCACGACGTCGGCTTCGCGGGCCGGCGCTGCTGATGGTGAAGATCCTCCTGTTCTGTCTGACCGCGATCGCCACGGCGCTGGCTGGGCATCGCGTCTGGGCAGTGGTGTTCGCGGTCACAGCGATCGCCGCGACGGCCGGTGGTCACCGCATCGACAGCCGAACCCAGGCGCGGTGAAGGTCACGCCTTTTCGGCGGCCTTCCTAAGCGCCGTGAGCCAGTCATTCAGCCCGCTGCGGAGTTTCGTGCTGCTGAAGATGAGGCCGAGGAAGGGCATAGACATCGATTCCATGATCGTGGCCCGCACCGTACCGTCCGGTGTCCGTTCGAGAACGTTGCGGTGAACAGCCTTGATGCCGGCGGAGACCCCACTCCAGGTGATCTCGTGGAGTGGATCGACGACCGCCAGGGTCGAGCGGACCCGTGACTTCCCGTTGACCCAGATGAAGGACGTATCGACGGCCACCCCGCCGTGAACCTGCACGTCCCGGACGGCGGGGCTCCACGCCGGCCACCGGTCTATCTCGCTGATCAGCCGCCATACCTTCTCGGTCGGCGCGGCCACGGAGATCTCCGCCGTGGCCTTCACCGGCGCCTTTTCGTCGAGCACGCGCTTCTTGGCGTATTCTTCGTGAAGCTCGGCGATGCCGGGCCCGCGGTAGAATAGATTCGATGTCATATCCGCTCCTTCGGTCTTTCGACCTGGTTGTCGCCGGTGGGTCTGGTCGGGTGCTGGAACGGTTGGCCGGCAATGATGATCTTGAGTACCCGTATGTTGTGGGGGCGAGGTGGGGGCGGGACCGCCACGAGGGTCGGGCCGACCGCGACAGGCGGGGGCGTTGTGCCCTCGCCGCTCGGTCGGTCGAGCTGTCCGACATGATCGATATCTTTCGGTCCCGGGCCATCGCCAGTGGTTGCTAACGCCGTTAGCCGACGCTAGCTAACAACGTTGGTGACGGTCAAGGGGCGTGCGGAAGGTCGCCGGTCCGGGGCGTCGCGGAGTAGCAGCAGGTAGGGGCTACCGAGGGGGATGGCCTCGTGACGGAGGCTTCGGCCTCCGTCTTTCGCCGAGGTTGATCATATGCTGTTAATGATCTAGAAGGCTTGGGGCGGCGTCAGCCGCCGTCCCAGCCGACTACCCGGAGTAGCCCGGTCCCTCCGCCGGGCGCAGCGCCTGACTGTCGTCATGAGCGCCACCCTGCCAGAGGCGTCGAGGGACCGGGATCTGCTCAGTGTTTGTCTCAGTGACCTCAGTGTTCGTCCCAGTGACCGTCGTGGGCGGCGTGTCGGTGGCCGTCGTGGACGTAGTCGACGTGGTCGTGGTGCGGAACGGCGACGTGCCCACATCCCGCCGCATGGTGGTGCGCATGCTCGGCGTGCTCGCTGTGGCCGGCGGGGTCGCAGTCGTCGGCGTGGTCCTCGTGCATGCGGTGCAGATGCCCGTCGTGGACGTAGTCGACGTGGTCGGCGTGCGGGACCGCCACGTGCCCGCAGCCCTCGGCGTGGGCGTGCTCCTCGGCGGTGTGGTGGGGCAGGTGGGTGGTCGTGGTCATGGGGTTTCCTCCTGTACGTGGGTGAGGGCGTCGCGCACGATGTGCGCGACGTGGTCGTCGGTCAGCCGGTAGGCAATCTCGCGTCCTCGGCGCGCCGATGCCACCAGGCCCGCTCCCCGCAGGACCCGAAGGTGCTGGGAGACCAGCGGCTGACTGACCCCGACCGCGGCGACGATCTCGTGGACGCAGCGCGGACCGTCCGCCAGCTCGGCGATCATGGCGAGCCGCACCGGGGCGGCCAACGCGCGCAGCAGCCCGCTGGCCGCCTCCAGGGCGTCCGGCGAGATCGCATCAGCCACATGCACACATTAGCATTTATTCATGGGTCGTGCCTGTGTGTATCTCAACAATCGCTATCGGTACTGGCAACGGTTGTCGCATCGGGAATCAGCGTGGCGAGAGCACGTTTGTTGATCTTCTCGGCCGGGGTCAGCGGGAACACGTCGACGACCTGGAGCTGGTCGGGCAGCTTGTACGCGGCGAGTTCCCGGTCGCGCAGGAAGGCCGTGAGCTCGCTCAGCCGCGGCGGTTGACCGGATGCGATGATGCAGGCGCAGGAGCGTTCCCCCAGCGCGGCGTCGGCGACGGGCACGATGGCGACGCCCGCGACACCAGGGTGGGCGCGCAGGTGGTCTTCGACCTCCTCCGCGGAGACCTTGTCTCCAGCGCGATTGATCACGTCCTTGAGCCGGCCCTCCACAACCAGGTGTCCGGGAAACGGGGCTCACCTCACGGACCGCTGGACCCGGCTGGCCAGCCGACTCCGGAACGCTCCTCGCGGTGGTCAGCAGGCGACTCTCCCGGCGAGCAGGCTCGCCCGGAAGGCGGCGAGGTCGGCCTCCGAGTCGTCGTACCGCCAGTCACCCTTCACGCCGTCCTTGATGTTCATCGCCGTCCAGACGAACCCCAGCACCTGGGGGTGGCTCTGCAGCCAGCTGCCGAACGAGGCGATCCAGCTGGTCTTGTACTGGTCCCGCTGGGCGCCCACCTCGGTCAGCAGGACCGGCTTGGCCGATAGCGCGGCCAGTTGGGCCATGGACGGGTCGTACGTCTGCGCGGCGGAGCTCTCCTGCACGCCGTACCCTGTCAGACCCATCAGGTCGACCCACTTGTCGCCGGGGTAGTACTCGGCCAGCGGCGTTCCCGACGTCCCGCGGAGCACGTTCGGCGACCACACCCACAGCGCATTCGAGACGCCGGCGTCTCGGAAGAGGCCGACCACGTGCTGCCATGCCGCCACGAACAGCGCCGGTGTGTTCGAGCCAACCGACGCCCACGGGTACCAGTAGCCGTTCATCTCGTGGGCGAACCGGATCAGGACGGGGCGTCCGTACTTCTTCACTACCATCGCGATGGCCCGGTAGTGGTCATCCCACCGGCCCTCGATGGTCTTGTCGAGCGTGAAGTCGCTCTGGTTGACCCCCTTGTCCGGGTTCCACGGCTCGACCGTCACGATCGGTGTCACCGGCACCGCGCCGAGCACCGTTGGGTCCAGGCCGTGGGCCACGGAGACGAAGAACTGGGCCATCGCCGGCAGGCAGCCCGTCGTGCGCGCAACCTCGCCCAGCGACGCCTGGCTGATGCCGGGCACCGTGACGCCGAACTGCGGACGGGTCCTGAACACGGTTTCGACGGTCGCCCGCGACGGCTCGGCGCCGCGAGCGGCGCCGCCGGTGGCGCCGCTCGGGGGCACAGGTTCCCGCGACGGGCCGTCGCCGGGGGAGCTGCAGGCGAAAACCAGTACGCTCGCCGCCACCATCAGGCAGACGGCAGACCGCCGTCGCATCAGCGCCTCCCCACCAGGTACCTCGGCCGTCTGGCTGGTACGTCCGCCGAACAATGACCGAAATCCAAACAATGACTGAAAAGTGTACAGGCGTCCTGAAATACGGCCTTGGCGCACCTCGTTGGCGAGGCTACCCGACGCCCGGATTCCACCGGGACCGAAGTCAGGAACGCGATGTGCCCGCGGTCTGGCTTGACTGGAGCAGAGGTCCCCGCGACGGTAGCTGTACCTTGGTGACCAGCGCGTGTTCGAGCGCCGGCCCGAGCATGACCGCTGCCGTGTTCGTGATGTGGGAGTCGTCGCGGTACAGCAGCACGCTGCCCCGTACGGCCGGGCAGGGTCCGGTCCCCGGGCACAGGATGACGTTCAGGTCGACCGCGCTGACCGCTGGTTCGCGGCCCTCGACGACCGCCTGCAGCAGCGGGTCGCGGGGCAGTCCGGAATCCCGCGGGAACGAGCACGACCGCCAGTTGTCGATTGCGCCGGAAATACACGCTGGAATGTCTTCCGGTGGATTCGGGGTGTCGACGATGTAGACCAGCGGAGCACCCAGGGACGCGAGCCGTGCGATCGTGTTCCGCCATCCCGCCACAACCTTTTCTTCGTCGCCGGTGTACCGGTTGTACGTACTCAGGAAGATCACGTCCGGCTTTGGTTCCGCGGCGAGCCGGCGAAACGTGTTCTCTCGCCAGGTGTCGCACTCGGTGAACTCCCGGCCGAGCTGCTCGCTGCGGACCGAGATAGCGGGTAACGGGCAGCCGACCTTGGTCAGCACCTCCACCGACCAGTCGCTGCCGCGGGCCATGTGGTAGACCGCCCCGAACCACTGGGCGGCGTGCGAGTCCCCCAACAGGACCACCCGGCCGGTGGCGCCGTCGGTGTTCAGCTGGCAGGGCGGGCTCGTGGTCTGGCGGGGACTTACCATGCAGCCGTCCGGAAGCCGCGGCAGGTCGTCGTACGCGGACCAAGGCGCGGGCGTCACCGGGCCGCTCAACAGGCCGCCGGGTTGGTCGAACGGGTCACGCACCACCGTGGCCGCGGGCAGGTGCGGCAGCACCGCCACCGCGTCCCGGCCACCGCCCCGCATCCGCTGCAGCGCATCGGTGCCGACCAGCATGCCGGTGGCGGCCGGCAGCAACGTCGCGGTGACGGCGATGGCGAGGCCACGACGCCAGCCCGACGCCGCGACCGCCGAGAGCCGCACCGGACGCTCGACCAGCCGCACCGACAGCTCGGCCGGCACGGCGCAGGCCGCGACCGCTGCCGTGCGCGCCTGCCAGCTCAGGTCTCCCACCCGCGCCTCGACCAGGACGAGCACGGCCCAGTGCCACAGGTACAGGCTGTACGACCGGCTTCCGATGACGGTCAGCACCCTGGTCCCCAACAACCGGCCCGCACCCGCCCGGAGGCTGCGGTGTCCCGGGTGGACGCCGGTACCCGCCGCGATGACCGCTGCCGCGCCGAAGGTGGGCAACAAGGCCGCCGTGCCCGGGTAGACCGTCACGCTGTCGTAACTGACGACGGCGGCCACCACCGCCACGCACCCCGCCCAGCCGAGCACGATCCTCACCCCGGTGACGGTGCGGCCGCGGTCGAGTCTGGCGAGCGCCGGCGCGGCGAAGGCGAGCAGCGCACCGACGCCGAACTGCCACGCCCGGGCCGGCGAGCCCAGGTAGGCGACCGGCGTCTCCACCAGGGTCCAGTGCAGCGACAGCGCCAACGACAGGGCGACGAGCCCGAGCGTGACCGGGACCGCGACGGCGGCCAGCGACATCGTGGCGCGCCGGGCGAACAGCACGACGAGCAGCAGGAGCAGCGGCCAGACGAGGTAGAACTGCTCCTCCACGCTGAGCGACCAGAAGTGCAGCACCGGACTGGGGTCCCGACCGCTGGCGAGGTAGTCGGTCTGGTTCGAGATGAACCGCCAGTTGACCAGGTAGACCGAGGCCGCCGCGACGTCGTGCACCGTCTCCGCCTGGCGCAGCGGCGGCATCGTCAGCCAGCTCGCCACGGTGACGAACACCAGGACGACGCAGGCCGCCGGCAGGATGCGCCTGGCCCGGCGCGCGTAGAACCCCGCCAGGCTTATCCGACCGGTGACCTCGGCCTCCCGCACGAGCAGGCTGGTGATGAGGAACCCCGAGACAACGAAGAACACGTCGACCCCGATGAAGCCGCCAGCGGCGTGGGGGACCTGACCGTGGTAACACAGCACGGGCAGCACAGCCAGGGCGCGTAGCCCTTCGATGTCGGGGCGGAAACCGAGCCGTTCCTCGATCCGCACCAGACCCGGGTGGGGTCGCCGCAGCGGCACGGTGACCGTGCCGTCCGTGACCGCGCCGTCCGTCGTCCTCATGGTCCTCATGCCGACCGCTCTCATGGCCCGTCTGGCCTGATCAGTGCCATAGCACGGTCGGGTCGACCCAGCCGGTGGCCAGCAACGCGATGACCGCCAGGCCGACGGTGATCGCCAGCCCGTCGGGCCAGCGCAGGTGCTCGGAGGCCGGGAAGTCCAGGTCGTCGTCGTGACGTTCCACGTCGCTTCACCCCTGGCGCAGGGCCGCGCTGGCGGGTGGAGCGCCGTGCGAGGGCGAGACCGGTGCGCTGTTGGCCGGCGCGTTGTGGGCCGGCGCGCTGTAGGCCTGCGGACCGCCGGTCCATGCCCGGACCACGGAGTCGGGCTGAGACTGCCTGGCGCGGTGCCTGCTGCGTGCCGGCCGGTCGCCGCGCCCCACGAGCAGGCGGCTAAGCTCGAACAGGAGCGGGATGCTCAGATAGCTGTGGCCGAGCTGGAACAGAATCATGAGCCAAAAGTTTTCCCAGCCGAACCGCCAGACGTCGAGAGCGATGCCGATCCATGTCGCGCACGTCGTCAACAGCAGCCAGTAGAAGGCGGTCCGAGCCACGCTGCGGACCAGCGGGTTCCCCCCTTTGCGCACGGAGCCGGTCGCCACCCAGGATGCCGTGCGACCACGCACCATGTGCAGGATCGCGACAGCGTGGCAGAAGCTGTACACAAGTTGTACCCGCAGCACTTCGAAACGCCATCGACCGCGGCTGGTAGCCGGGAGCAGGACCAGCAACACCCAGGCTGCGGCCAGGAACGGCAGAAAGTTATAGGGCCGCACCAGCTCCGGGTAGACGTACACCATCAACAGGCCAGGCATGTTAATGGTAAAGACGTTGATCGCAGTGGAAATATAGTAGAGGAACCCGCTCCAGAAGCAGGCCCGCTGTTTCCAGTCGAGCTTGATGTGGCGTAGCTGACGGGTCCGCAGCAGGGCCATGGAACCGCTGCACCAGCGGTACTGTTGGTTGATGAAACCGGCCAGGTCAGCCGGGCACAGGCCGGTCGCCAGCACCACCGGTACATAGCGGGTGGTGTAGCCCGCCGCCAGCAGCTTGACACCGGTGAAGACGTCCTCGCTGTGTTCTATCTGGGCGAAGCCGCCCGCCTTCCGCAGGCTGCCGCGCCGGTAGATCGCATTGGTTCCGACGCAGATCGGGACGCCGACGGCGTCGCGGGACGGCTGCACCCAGCGGTAGAAGAGCTCCTGGGTGGCGCCGGCGGTCCGCTGCAGCCAGCCCATCGACCGTTTCGTGTCGAAGTGCTGCGGGCTCTGCACGATACCGACGTCCGGGTCGTCGAGGTACGGTGCCAGGTGAAAGAGGTAGTCCGGCCGCGGGCAGAAGTCGGCGTCGAAGATGGCGATGTAGTCGCCGGGCGAGTGCTCGAGCCCGAACTGGATGTTACCGGCCTTCTTCATCCGGCCGCGGTCCGGCCGGCTCAGGTAGCTGAAGCCGTGGGCGGCGGCCGCGGCGGCGATCTCCGGGCGGCCGCTGTCGTCGAGGACGTACGTTCGTAGCTGCCCCGGCCACCTGACCCGGGCGATGTGTGAATAGGTGTTGAGCAACACCGGGAGGGGTTCGCCCGCACTGGGAAGAAAGATGTCGACGCTGGGGTAGTAGATCGACCGCCAGTCGCGGACCAGGCTCTCATGGCTCTGTCTGGTTACGCGCCGCCGGTGCTGGGTGGCCACAATCGTGAAGGCCGAACAAACCGCGTTGAGCCCGAGTAGCAGGAGAAACACCCACAACGCCGACGCCAGCAGCGTGAACTTGAACAGGCTGAACGAGGCAAGGGTGAATGACGCGGTCATGCACAGTAGTACCCAGCGACGCTGTCGGCCGAGGTAGGCGTACACCAGTCGGTCCGACGGCGGGCTCGGCAGCGACTCGCTCCGAGGTCCTGGGATCGACGTTCTTTGGACCGACGCTCTTGGGATCGGTGTTCCGTCGACGGCACCGCTCCTTGGCGCAATCCGATCCGCGGCATATTCCCTGGGGGGCATCACCGAGGCCGCGACGGAAGAGTCTCCCCTTTGTTCGCCCAGCTCGGCGGCAAGGAACTCCTCGCCAAGATCGACCTCCACGGTCCCCCCGGTACCTTTTGATCAAGGTTGATGGTAGTCAATGGGGTCTTATGGGGACCGTTGCGAGCGACCGTTACGGAGTCGAAATGAAATAACTTGCGCGTTTCGAACCCTCCACAGGCCTGTGACCTGCGATGATGCTCTCGATCACGTATTTGTTACTTCATTACGTCCCCTACGAGGGATAGCCCCGGTACCCTTTGATCAATGCTGATGGTAGCCCATGTGGGCCGTTGCGACCCGGTGGCCCCGGCATCGCCAGGGCCGCCGCGACCGATACCATCAACGGGAAGTTGCCACGCAATTACGATGCGCTACGTCGGGCTCTCGGGGTGGGCCGCGCCGTGAACGCGCCTTCAGGCACCTCTAGAATCCAGGCACAAATTCCGTCGTGAGCCGGTTGCCAGAATTCAGGGCTGCTAACGGAGACGGTAGGCACTCATGCGTGCGGCGCCGCGGTGCGCAATGAGTGCGCGTGGAGGTCAGGTTCCGACGGGAGGGGGCGGCCGTGGGTTCGCACACCGCGCGGCGACGGTTGCCGTGACGACGCCTGACGGGTCAGTTCCGTGGGACGTGGCAAACTCCCGCGCGACACCGCTGCTCGACAGTGACCCCGTCACCGTCGGGACGTACCAGCTCGTGGCGAGGCTGGGCCAAGGCGGGATGGGAATCGTCTACCTCGGCAGGAGCCGGGACGGGCGGCCCGTGGCCGTCAAGGTCGTCCGTACCGACCTCGCGCGGCAGCCCGAGTTCCTGGCCAGGTTCCGCCGTGAGGCCGAAGTCGCCCAGCGGGTCGCCCGGTTCTGCACCGCGGAGGTGCTCGAGGTCGACGTCGAGGCCGATCGCCCATATCTGGTGACGGAGTTCATCGACGGTCCCACGCTCGCGGACGCGATCGCCGCCAACGGTCCCATGGCCGAGGCCGACCTCGAACGCCTCGCCATCTCGGTCGCGGCGGCGCTCACCGCCATCCACGCCGCGGGAATGATCCATCGTGACCTGAAGCCGTCGAACGTCCTGCTATCGCGACTCGGTCCGCGGGTCATCGACTTCGGCATCGCGCGCGCGATGGATTCCACGACCTCGCTGACGACCTCCACCGGCCTGATCGGCACTCCCGCTTTCATGGCTCCCGAACAGGCGCGCGGCGAGCTGGTCACGGCGGCCGCGGACATCTTCGCCTGGGGCGGAGTGGTGACGTTCGCGGGCACCGGGATCGGCCCGTTCGGTAAGGCGACGACCCCGGTCCTGCTGTATCGGGCGGTGCACGAGGCACCCAAGATCGACAGCCTGCCCGATGGACTCCGTTCGATCGTGGCAAAAACGATGTCCAAGGAGCCGGCGGACCGGCCGACCGCCAGCGATCTCTACCAGTCCCTCCTCGGCCTGTCCAACGTCGACTCCAACGTCGACGCGGCGGTGCGAGACGAAGCTGGCCCGACCGCCGTCACCCTGGTTACGGATCCGCCGGTCAAGCCGCCGGCGCGGATAGACGCCGGAGCCTCGCGGACACCGTCTGACTCCGAGGGTTCCGTCGGTTCCGCCAATCCGGCGATGCCACCGCCGAGCGACGACATCCTGTCGCCACTGGACCGTCCGGCACCCGGCCGCGGTCACCCCGAGGGTGGCGAGCCGAAGCAGCAGCGGCGCGGCCGGTGGCAGCGGCGCACGGTGGTGTCGCTGGTGGCCAGTCTCTGCGCCGTCGCGGTAGCGGTGACGGCCACCCTCATGTTCGTCATCCACAAGGACCCCGCTTCGGTCCCCGAGAGCATCGAGGTGTCGCGCCGGCTGGCGAGCGAGGCGGCGGCCAGCACGACACAACCGCAGCTGGCCCGCCAACTTGCGCTGGCGGCCTACCGTGTCGAGCCCACCGAGGAGGCCCAGCGCAGCCTGATTGAGAACTTCGGCGGGGTAGAGATCAGTACGCTGGCCGGCCACACCGACCGGGTGATCGGTGTACGGTTCAGCCTCAACGGCAGAATGCTGGTGACGGGAAGCGACGACAGCACCGTCCGGCTCTGGGACATCAGCAACCCCACGGCCTCCAGACCGCTCGCGGTCATCCCGGGGGACAGCGGTACCTTCCTGCAGGGCGGCTTCAGCGCGGACGGGCGGCTGCTGTCGACATCCACCGACGACCACATTGTCCGGCTCTGGGACATCTCCGTGCCCGAGCGGCCCAGGTCGCTGGCAGTGCTGCGGGACGTCAACAACAGCGTTGCCTTCGCGGTCGGCGGAAAGACCATGGCTACCGCCGGCACCGACAACACCGCCAAGTTGTGGGACATCACCGATCCCCACCAGCCGCGGTTGGCGGCCACCCTTGTGGGACACACCGACTGGGTCAACAGCGTGGCCTTCAGCCCGGACGGGAGGATGCTCGCGACCGGCAGCCACGACCGGACCATCCGGCTCTGGGACGTGTCGACCCCGACCCGGCCCACGCCGCTCGCGATCCTCAACGGGCACGAGAACGCGGTGCTCGGGCTCGCCTTCCGGCCCGACGGCAGGATTCTCGGATCGACCTCGGCGGACCGGTCCGCCCGGCTATGGGACATCGCCACGCCGACGGAACCGAAAATGCTATACACCTTTACCGACCGATCGGACTGGGTGAGTAGCGTTGCCTTCCGCGTCGACCTGCACCTGATGGGCACGACCGCGCGGAAGGCCGCCCGGCTGTGGGACATCTCCGACCCGCGTAATCCCCGGCCGGCCGGCGGCCTGCTCGGGCACACGGCGACGGTGCGGCGCGTCCAGTTCAGCCCGGACGGCACACTGGCCGCCACCTCCGGCGACGACAACACCGCCCGGTTGTGGGACATCGACCCGGCCCATATCGCCAAACGTGCCTGCACCGACCCGACGGCCGTGATGAGCGAGGCCGAGTGGGAGCGGCACG
Organism: Frankia sp. CcMO1; assembly: GCF_977945845.1. Lineage (NCBI taxonomy): Bacteria > Bacillati > Actinomycetota > Actinomycetes > Frankiales > Frankiaceae > Frankia > Frankia sp. CcMO1. Next base: position 26 of record NZ_CDWTMG010000144.1, on the reverse strand, counting down.
CCCCGGAGATCCCCTACCCGTCGCGG
>NZ_CDWTMG010000143.1:7654-12660 GCF_977945845.1 Frankia sp. CcMO1 | reverse complement strand
TTTACGCCTGACGGGCGTCGACGAAGCGTTGCGCGCCTTCCTGGCAGCGTTGGATTGACACTGCCGTCGAGTGGTTGCGCGAGGGCCGATCACCCACCGTATTTATTCACACCCCGGACAGCGCCGACGCGCTACTACTCGCCCGCTGCTTCCACGATGACGTACGGGTACGTGTGCTTGAACTCGCTGCACTGCCTCAGCCGATACCGACCGAGCCTCTGACCCTCTTCTGATCCGGAGGGGCGAAGGCGCAGGGGGCGAGGATGAGGGATGATGCCAGGGTAGGAGGCGCTGCCGGTCCGGAGGTGGCTGGAGGGGACGGGGCGGATATGACCCGTCTTCTGTTCGTGGAGGACGAACCGCGGCTGCTGCGGACCATGCGGATCACCCTGCGCGCTCGGGGGTTCGAGGTACGCACAGCGGTGGACGGCCGGCACGCGCTGTCGGAGGCGGCGTCGTGCCCACCCGACCTGGTCATTCTGGATCTTGGCTTGCCCGACATGGACGGCGTTGAGGTTATCCAGGGGCTACGGGGTTGGACCGGGGTTCCCATCATCGTGTTGTCCGGTCGCGCCTCGGGTCACGACAAGGTGGCCGCGCTCGACGCCGGCGCCGACGACTACGTCACGAAGCCGTTCTCGATCGACGAGCTGCTGGCCCGGATCCGGGCCGTGACCCGCCGCGCCGCCAGCGCGGAACCGGTGACCGTTGTCGACCTCGGCCGGTACCGGATCGACCTCGGGGAAAAGCGAATCAGCCCACGAGACAGCGCCGACGCCGACGCCGACGCGGGCGCGGGCGCGGGCGCGGGCGCGGGCAGCGGTCGTGAGGGTCCATCCGCGACCGGTGGAGAGGACAAGCCGGACGGTCTACGCCTCACCCCGACGGAATGGCGGCTGCTGGAAGCACTGGTACGCCACCCCGGGAAGCTCATCAGCCATCAGCAGCTGATCAGCCAGGTCTGGGGTCCCGGCGTGGCGGACGACAGCTCCTCGCTCCGCCTCTACATCAACAAACTGCGTCGCAAGCTCGAACCCGACCCGGCCCGACCCCGCTACCTGACCACCGAACCGGGCCTGGGCTACCGCTACCAGCCGTAACCACCACGCCTCATTAGCACGCACAGTAGCGCCAGGACACCCCAGCGCCAGGACACCCTTCGCGGGGATCACCTGGACAAGACGGGGCGGACCGGCCTGCTCCCCGCCCGGGCGGCCGTCCGTGGACCACCGAGAGGTGTTCTGCGTCTCATCCGGGTTGCGCACACCGGGTTTTGCGCGGGTGCGGATCTCGTCCGGGCCGGATGCCGTGTGAGCACCGTGTTGAATTTTCGGGATTGGGCGTCATTGGACCGTTAGCTTCGCTGGTCCGCTGGCGGCAAGGGCTAGATACTGGCAGCTGCCATCAGGCCAGGACGCCAGCCAGGGCGGCGCATTTATTCCGATCTCATCCAAAGTAGAAGGCAGGAGTTCCGTGCGTGACGTTGTCTTCGTGCTGCTGACCCTTGCGGTGTTCGCGGTACTCGGGCTAACCCTCAAGGCAGTGGAGAAGCTGTGAGCGTGGAGAACATCGCCGGCCTGATCCTTGCCGTAGCCCTCGCGATCTTCCTCGTGGCGGCTCTGCTGTTCCCGGAGCGGTTCTAGATGGGCACGAACGCCGCGGGCGTCATCTTCATCGTCTCGATGGTGCTGGCTCTTACCCTGACTTACCGGCCATTCGGCGACTATATGGCCCGGGTGCATACGAGCGGGAAGCACCTGCGGGTGGAACGCGGTATCTACCGGCTGATCGGGGTGGATCCGGGCGCCGAGCAGCGCTGGTCGGTGTATGCCCGCAGCGTGCTGGCGTTCTCGCTCGTCTCGGTGCTGTTCCTGTACCTGTTCCAGCGGGTGCAGAACCACCTGTGGCTGGCGCTGGGCCTGCCGGCGGTCAAGCCGGACCTGGCGTGGAACACGGCGGTCAGTTTCACCACGAACACGAACTGGCAGGCCTATTCGGGTGAGTCGACGATGGGCCATCTGGTCCAGATGTCCGGCCTGGCGGTGCAGAACTTCGTGTCCGCCGCGGTAGGTATCGCGGTGGCGATCGCGGTGGTGCGCGGCTTCGCCCGGAAGAAGACCGACCAGCTGGGCAACTTCTGGGTGGACCTGGTCCGCACCGTCGTGCGGATCCTGCTGCCGGTCTGCGCGCTCGCGGCGATCGTGCTGATCGCCGGCGGCGCGATCCAGAACTTCCACGGGAACACCACGGTCCCCACCCTGGCCGGGGGGGAGCAGGCGGTCACCGGGGGTCCGGTCGCCAGCCAGGAGGCCATCAAGGACTTCGGCACCAACGGCGGCGGCTTCTACAACGCCAACTCCTCGCATCCGTTCGAGAACCCGACCTCCTGGACGAACTGGTTCGAGATCTACCTGCTGCTGTCGATCGGGTTCGCGTTGCCGCGGACGTTCGGCAAGATGGTCGGCAGCACCCGGCAGGGGCTGGCGATCGTCGCGGTGATGGCGGTGCTGGCGGTGGGCAGTCTGGGAGCCAACGAGGTGTTCCAGGCGATCCACCACGGCACGGTGCCGACAGCCGTCGGGGCGGCCCGGGAGGGTACGGAGACCCGGTTCGGTGTGCCGGACTCGGCGCTGTTCGCCACGGCCACGACGCTGACGTCGACCGGGTCCGTCGACTCGTTCCATGACTCGTACACCAGCCTGGGTGGCGCGACGCTGCTGTTCAACATGATGCTCGGCGAGGTCGCGCCCGGCGGCACCGGATCGGGACTCTACGGGATCCTGGTCCTCGCGGTGATCACGGTGTTCGTCGCGGGTTTGATGATCGGACGAACGCCGGAGTACCTGGGCAAGAAGATCGGCAGTCGAGAGATCAAGTTCGCCTCGCTGTATTTCCTCACGATGCCGGTCATCGTGCTGGTCGGCACCGGCCTGGCGATGGCGCTGCCGGGGGAACGGGCGGGGATGCTCAACAGCGGGCCGCACGGCCTGTCCGAGGTGCTCTACGCCTTCACCTCGGCGGCGAACAACAACGGCTCGGCGTTCGCCGGCATCACGGTGAACACCGACTGGTATAACACCGCGCTCGGCCTCGCGATGGCCTTCGGCCGCTTCCTGCCGATGGTCTTCGTGTTGGGGCTGGCCGGATCGTTTGCGAAACAGCAGCCGGTGCCGGAAACCGCGGGGACGCTGCCGACCCATCGCCCGCAGTTCGTGGGGATGCTCGTCGGCGTCACCGTGATCATCGTCGCTCTCACCTTCTTCCCGGCGCTCGCGCTCGGGCCGCTCGCGGAGGGTCTGCACTAGATGTCCACCTCGACCATTGCGGGTACGCCGGTTCCGGCGCCCGCGCCGACCCCGCCGCCGGCTCCCCGGCGGGTACAGGGGGGGCTGCTCGACCCGACGATGCTCCTGCGGTCGACGCCGGACGCGCTGCGCAAGCTCGACCCGCGCACGCTGTGGCGCAACCCGGTGATGTTCATCGTGGAGATCGGCGCGGTGTTCACTACTGTCCTGGCGATTCGGGACGAGACCGCGTTCAGCTGGCTGATCACGGTCTGGCTCTGGCTGACCGTGTTGTTCGCCAACCTCGCCGAAGCGGTTGCGGAGGGCCGCGGCAAGGCCCAGGCGGACGCGCTACGCCGCACCAAGACTGACACGATCGCCCACCGGCTGCGCGACGACGGCCGGCTCGAGGAGGTGCCCGCGCCGCGGCTGCGGCAGGGCGACACCGTCGTCGTCGAGGCGGGTCAGTTCATCCCCGGGGACGGCGACGTCATCGAGGGGATTGCCAGCGTCGACGAGTCGGCCATCACCGGCGAGTCCGCGCCGGTGATCCGGGAGTCCGGCGGTGACCGCAGTTCGGTGACCGGCGGCACCCGGGTGCTGTCGGACCGGATCGTCGTGCGGATCACTCAGAAACCGGGCGAGAGCTTCATCGACCGGATGATCGCGCTGGTGGAGGGGGCGAATCGGCAGAAGACCCCGAACGAGATCGCGCTGAACATCCTGCTGGCCGCCCTGGCGCTCACCTTCCTGCTCGCTGTCGCGACCCTGCAGCCGTTGGCGATTTTCTCGAAGGCGCAGCTGCCGGGCGTGCCGGACACCAGCGCGCTGAACGGCGACGGCCTGTCCGGGATCGTGATGGTGTCGCTGCTGGCCTGCCTGATCCCGACGACGATCGGCGCGTTGCTGTCCGCGATCGGCATCGCCGGCATGGACCGGCTGGTCCAACGCAACGTGCTGGCCATGTCCGGCCGGGCCGTCGAGGCCGCCGGCGACGTCAACACCCTCCTGCTCGACAAGACCGGGACGATCACCATTGGCAACCGGGAGGCGCGGGCCTTCGTCCCGGTCGGCGGCACGTCGGAGAATGACCTGGCCAGCGTGGCCCAGTTGTCCTCGCTCGCGGATGAGACCCCCGAGGGCCGCTCCATCGTCGTGCACGCGAAGAACACCTACGGCCTGCGGGAGCGTAGTCCCGGCGAGCTCAGCCACGCCCGGTTCGTGGCGTTCACCGCCCAGACCCGGATGTCCGGGGTCGACCTCGATGCGATCGATGGGGGGCCGAACCGGCAGGTGCGCAAGGGAGCGGCCAGCGCGGTGATCACCTGGGTGCGAGATCTTGGTGGCACCGTGCCCGCGGAGACCGGGGAGATCGTGGACGGCATCTCCGCTTCCGGCGGCACCCCGCTGGTCGTTGCCGAGGCCACCGATGGCGGCACGGCCCGCGTCCTGGGCGTGATCCAGCTCAAGGACGTCGTCAAGCAGGGCATGCGTGAGCGGTTCGACGAGATGCGCCGGATGGGCATCCGCACCATCATGATCACCGGTGACAATCCGCGGACCGCCCGGTCGATCGCCGAGGAGGCGGGCGTCGACGACTTCCTCGCCGAGGCCACGCCCGAAGACAAGATGGCCCTGATCAAACGAGAGCAGGCCGGCGGCAAGCTCGTCGCAATGACCGGCGACGGCACCAACGACGCCCCTGCGCTCGCCCAGGCCGAT
>NZ_CDWTMG010000143.1:0-7285 GCF_977945845.1 Frankia sp. CcMO1 | reverse complement strand
AGATCGGGAAGCAGCTGCTCATCACCCGCGGGGCGCTGACCACCTTCTCGATCGCCAACGACATCGCCAAGTACTTCGCGATCATCCCGGCGATGTTCGCGGCGATCTATCCCGGGCTGGACACGCTCAACCTCATGCGGCTGCACAGCCCGCAGTCGGCGATCCTCTCCGCCGTCATCTTCAACGCGCTCGTCATCCTCGCCCTGATCCCGCTGGCGCTACGCGGCGTCCGTTACACCCCGTCCAGCGCGTCGGCGATGCTGCGTCGCAACCTCTACATCTACGGCGTCGGCGGTCTGATCATCCCGTTCGTCGGGATCAAACTCATCGACCTTGTCATCCAGTTCATCCCGGGAGCCCGGTAACCATGCCTGCGACCCGACTTCCCTCCTTCGTGCGGCAGCATCTCGCCGCCTTCCGCGCACTGCTCGTGCTGACCGTGCTCACCGGCATCGCCTATCCGCTGGTCATCACGGCCATTGCGCAGCTTCCCGGGCTGAAGGACAAGGCGAACGGCTCGTTCGTCACGAACGTCAGCGGCCAGATCGTCGGTTCAGCCGAGATCGGCCAACTGTTCACCGACGACAAGGGCAACCCGATCCCCAAATACTTCCAGTCCCGCCCGTCGGCGGCCGGCGACGGGTACGATCCGACGTCAACGTCCGCGTCCAACCTCGGCCCGGAAGACATTGTCGACAGTTTCGACGACCCGGCCACCAAGGACGAGGACGAAAGCAGCCAGAGCCTGCTCACCCAGGTCTGCGCCCGCAGCAAGGCCATTGGTGACCTGGAAGGGGCCGACGGCCGGCGTCCCCTCTGCACCGCGAACGGCGTCGGCGCGGTCCTGTCGGTGTTCCGGACCGGCGGCACCACCGGACCGGTCACCCGGGCCGTCAGCATCAACGAGGAGTGCCCGGCCGCGCCCTTCGTCGCCACGTACCAGGGCGTCAAGGTCGAGTGCACCAAGCCCGGCGAGGACTACTCGGCCGGCATCACTGTGCCGATCAAGGGGCCGGGTAAGGGCACGGACAACCCGGTCCCGGCGGACGCGGTCACCGCTTCCGGTAGCGGCCTCGACCCCGACATCTCCCCGGCCTACGCCTACCTGCAGGTGAACCGGGTCGCGAAGGAACGCGGCCTCGACCCGGCCACGGTCCGCGCGTTGATCCACGACCACGAAGACGGCCGGGCGCTGGGCTTCATGGGCGAACCCACGGTCAACGTCCTCGCCCTGAACCTGGCCCTCGACAAGACGACCAGGTAGCGGGACGCTCAGCCCCGAGGACACCCTCGGCGGAGGCCTCACGATGATTCGCACCCTGCCTGCTGTACCGCCCGGTTCACTGCCGGGAGATGACGCGTGACCAGCGTGCTCGTGGTGGACGACGACCCACGGCTGCTCCGCGCGCTACACATCACCCTGCGCGCCCGCGGCTACCAGGTCACCGTCGCCGCGGACGGAAGCCGCGCGCTCGCCGCCGCCGCCGAACACGAACCCGACATCATCCTGCTCGACCTGGGGCTTCCCGACCTCGATGGCGTCGACGTCATCCACGCCCTGCGCGGCTGGACCGCCGCCCCGGTCATCGTGCTCTCCGGGCGCGCCGGCAGCAGCGATAAGATCGTAGCGTTGGACGCCGGTGCCGACGACTACGTCACCAAGCCCTTCCGGGTCGACGAACTGCTCGCCCGGCTGCGCGCCGTCGTCCGGCGCACCCCGCCGCCTACCGAACCGCTCACCGTCGCCCTGGGTGACTATCTGATCGACCTCGACGCACGGCGCGTCACCCGCAAACCCGACAGCGCACGCCCGGACGGCCCCGCCGAGGTCCGGCTCACCCCCACGGAATGGCACCTGCTCGACGTCCTTGTCCGCCACCCCGAAAAGCTACTGACCTACCGGGATCTGCTGCCCCGGGCCGGCGGTCCCGCCCCCAAGGAGCAGAGCCACTACCTGCGCCAGTACATCGGCCGGCTGCGCCACAAACTTGAACTCAACCCGGCACAGCCCCGCCACCTCATCACCGAGCCAGGCATGGGCTACCGGTTCCAGCCATGACCTCGTTGTCCAGCCATGACCTCATCGTCAAACTATGACCTCGTTGTCTGTTGACCGTCCCGCGATCTGAGGACCGCACCGCCCGCCGGCTGGGCGGACCCGCCGACCGTCGCGACCGGCAGCGTTACCACCATGGTCAGGCCCCCGCCGGGGGTGTCCTCCGGCGTCAGGGTGCCGCCCATCGCCTCCGTCAGGCCCCGGGAGAGCGCGAGGCCCAGCCCGATGCCGCTGTCGTTGTCGGTGTCGCCCAGCCGCTGGAACGGCGTGAACGCCTGGTCACGGTCCTCCGCGGGCAGTCCAGGCCCGCGGTCGATGACCCGCAGCTGGATCCGGTCGCGCAACGCACTAGCGGTGATCAGCGGGGGCTGGCCCGGGGGTGAATAGCGGGTCGCGTTGGATAGCAGGTTGGCGATCACCCGTTCCAGCAGCGCCGGGTCAGCGTAGGCCAGCGGAAGGTCGTCCGGGACCGTCACAGCCACGTCGCGAGCTGCCGGGCCCAGGTCGCGCAGCACGCCGGGAATCACGTCGTCGAGCCCGACCGGGGCGGGGAACACGCTCAGGCGTCCAGCCTGCAACCGGCTCATGTCGAGCAGGTTCTCCACCAGCCGGGCCAGATGGTCCAACGCTTCCTCAGCGGTGGCGAGCAGTTCCGCCTGCTCCTCGGCGCTCCACTCGACCTCGTTGCTGCGTAGGTTCGCGACTGCCGCCGAGGCCGTGGCGAGCGGGCCGCGCAGGTCGTGGCTGACGGCAGTGAGCAGGGCGCGGCGGGTGCGGTCCGCTTCGGCGAGTGGCCCGGCTTCCGCTGCCACCTGGGCCAGCCGCCGCTGTTCGAGGGCGACCGCGGCCTGCGCGGCGAAGGCGGTGAGTACCCGGCGGTCCGCCGCGGGCAGCGGCCGGCCCCGCAGGACCAACGTCAGGTTCTCGCTGACCGGTACCTCCGTGTCGGCCTCGTCCGGCCGTAGGCACGGGTCGGGCCCGGCGCTGTCGACCACCCGCCAGCCGTGACGGTCTGCCTTGTGGGCGCCGTTCTGACCGCCCTCGGCTGCGCGTTCGAGCAGGGCGACCGAGGTCAGCCCGAACGTCTCCCGCACCCGCGCGAGCAGTGCCGGCAGCGCCTGCTCGCCACGCAGCACGCTCCCGGCCAAGGTCGAGAGCATCTCCGCCTCCGCGGTAGCGCGTACCGCCTGGCTGGTCCGCCGGGCGGCCAGGTCGACCACGCTGCTCACCATCACCGCAACCGCCAGGAACGCCAGGAGTGCGAGTACGTTGTTACTCTCGGCGATGATGAAGCGGTGTATTGGTGGGATGAAGTAGTAGTTCAGCAGCAGCAAGTCGCCAAGCGCGGCCAGCAACGCCGGCAGCAGGCCGCCCACCAGCGCCACGGCGACCACCACGATCAGGAACCCCAGCACGTTGCTGGTCAGGTTGAGATCGGTCCGCTGGTGCGTCAACACAAGGGTCAGCAGCGGCAGCAGCACGACCGCGGCCAAGACACCGGCAAGCCGCCGCCGGAGGGTCAGCCCACGGGCCCGGCGGGGCAGCAGCCGCCCCTTGCCCACCTCCTCGTGGGTGACCAGGTGCACGTCGATCGGCCCGGACAGTTTCGTTGTCGTGACGCCGATACCAGGGTCGATCATGTGGGCCAGCCGGCCGCGCCGGCTCGCGCCGAGCACGAGCTGGGTCGCGTTCTCCGCTCGGGCGAATTCCAGCAGCGCGATGGGAATGTCGTCCCCGGCCACCTGGTGGTAGCTGCCGCCCAGGCTCTCCACCAACACCCGCTGCCGGGCCAGATGCGCGGGCGACGCACCGGCCAGGCCATCGGATCGGGTGACGTGGACCGCGAGCAGGTCCGCACCCTTGGCGCGATCCGCGATCCGCGCCGCCCGGCGGATCAGTGTGTCGCCCTCAGGGCCGCCGGTCAGTGCGACAACCACCCGCTCCCGCGTCTCCCAGATGCCGGAGATCTGGTGCTCGGTGCGGTAGTGATCGAGCTGTTCGTCCACCTTGTCGGCCAGCCACAGCAGTGCCAACTCCCGCAGCGCGGTCAGATTGCCGACCCGGAAGTAGTTGCCCAGCGCGGCGTCGATCTTGTCTGGGCCGTAGATGTTGCCGTGGGCCATCCGCCGCCGCAGCGCCTCCGGTGTCATGTCGACCAGTTCGACTTGTTCGGCGGCGCGTACCACCGCGTCCGGCACGGTCTCCCGCTGCGGGACTCCGGTGATCCTTTCCACGACGTCGTTGAGCGACTCCAGATGTTGGATGTTCAACGTCGACAGCACGTCGATGCCCGCGTTCAACAGCTCGTGGACGTCCTGCCAACGCTTGGCGTTCCGGCACCCCGGGACGGTCGTGTGCGCCAGCTCGTCGACGAGCACCACCGCTGGCGCGCGGGCCAGGATCGCATCCACGTCCATCTCAGTAAAGGTGGCACCGCGGTAGGAGACCGTGCGGCGGGGCATGATCTCCAATCCGTCCAGCAACGCGGCGGTCCGCGGTCGCCCATGGGTCTCCACCAGCCCGACCACGACGTCCGTTCCGCGTGCCTTGCGCCGCTGAGCCTCACAGAGCATGTCGTAGGTCTTGCCCACCCCCGGCGCCGCGCCGAGGTAGATCCGCAGTCTGCCGCTCGCCATACGCCCCAGTTTCCGCGTACGAGCCGCCGCTCACGAGCCTGCGGGGCGATACGTAACCGGCTGTTCGAGGAAGCCGGAGCGGGCTGTGCAATCCACACCGGCGGCAACCCCACGATACGTGGGCCAGCCGACGCCCTCGTCCTCCTCGCGCTGGTCACAGCCACCGCCGCTGCCTGAAGATCACGTACAGCATAATGGACACCAAGGCCATCAGGCCGAGCGCGAACGGGTACCCGAACTCCCAGCTCAGTTCCGGCATGGTCTCGAAATTCATCCCGTACACAGTGCCGATCAGGGTGGGCGCGAAGAGGATGGCCGCCCAGGCCGAGATCTTCTTGACCTCCTCGTTCTGCGCGAGGCTCGACTCGGTCAGCGTCTTCATCTCCTCGTTCTGCCGCTGCCCGACCAGCGCGGCGTTGACGGTCAGGATGTTCGCCAGTAGTTGGCGGAACCCCTCGATCCGCTCCACCACGCCCACCGCGTGGTCGGACACGTCCCGCAGGTACTGCTGCAGCTCGGGGTCCACGCCGTACTTGGCGAACCCCGCGGCCAGCGCGTCCAGCATGCCCAGCAGCGGCTTGGCCGCCCGCTGGAACTCGATGACCTCACGGGACAGCTCGTAAATGCGCCGGCTCACCGCCGGATCTCCCCTGAACACCTCGGTCTCGATCTCGTCGATGTCGTTCACCAACCCGTCCACCACCGGGGCGTAATCGTCGACGACCCGGTCCAGGATTGCGTACAACACCGCCTCCGGGCCGTGGGCCAACAGCTCCGGGTCGGACTCCATCCGCCGGCGCACCCGAGGCAGATCCGGCGCATCCCCGTGCCGAACTGTGATGACGAAGTCGTCCCCGACGAAGACGTGCAGTTCGGAAAAGTCAACCTCTTCCCGCGCGTCGTCATAGCGGGCGGCCCGCAACACCACGAACAGGGTCTTGCCGTACCGTTCCAGCTTCGGCCGTTGATGCGCCTGCACCGCGTCCTCGGTCGCCAGCTCGTGCAGGTCGAACTCGGCCGCGATCGAAGCGATCTCCCGCTCGTCCGGGTGGACCAGACCGATCCACGCCAGATCCTGCTTGTTCCGGCCCCGGCGGTCCCGCAGCAACTGGTAGGTCTCGCCCAGCGAGCCCGGCCGCACCAAGCGCCGGCCCGCGGCGTAAAACGCGTTCTCCACGACAGTCATCACGTCAGCTCCCCGGGCCGCGAACGGCATCCGCGTCCGCCCGCATGGTTGTGTCGGCAGGGTCAGGCCGGGGCGGCAGCCGCTGCGCAACGACCTCCCGACGGTGCGCAGCTGGCTGATGCCGCCCGACGTGGTCGTCTCACCTGCGACGGGACTGCTCGGCTAGATCATCAGTCTGACGGGGCAGGCTCAGGCGAGGGGGGTCACCGAGGCGACGGGGGTCACCGAGTCAGCCCAGGACAGACGGCAACTATGGCCGGGACTCATCCCGCCACCCCCCTTCCACCAGGCGCCCGCAGGCGCGAGTAGTCCAGGCGGGGTGACCGCGACAACCACACCCGGCCGAAGCCGGGCGACACCGAGCACCCCTCCTCGTCAGAGCTTTGGCACTGCGCGGCGTAATCCCCACCGGGAAGCCACTTGGGCTCACCCCTTAGCCCGGGGAGAGCTGTCCTGACCCGGGGCGTCTCTCGACGTTCAAGGTCAGTGGCCTATGTCCGCGCAGACGCCTCACCGAACGAGGTGCTGCCCGGCCAGGATGCCCCCGCACGCCAGCTCGTGTCAATGTCGGCAACCGGACCAAACGGCGCGCACCCCGACGAAACACACGTCCGGGCCGGACCACGCCAGTGTCGCCACCCGCGCGCCTCGCCGAGGTGACCTGCGCCACCCGGACGTTTCCCGCGGGCGGGTCGGCTCTTGGCAGCGCATTCTCGGTCTCGATCGTCACTGGGGCTGGTTGATCCACATTCGGATGGGGAGCGGGGCGGCGTGGGACGGCGGCGGAATCGCCCTCGGCATCGATGCCGACGTCGTCTCCCGAAAAACCCGACTCCCGGCTTTAGTGGCGTCACGTTGGGTGAGGGCCCGCATCGGGCTCGCACCGGCAGCGGTCCCCAGGTCCTGGCTGCTCTCCGCACCCTGGTGATCAGCCTGCTCCGGTTCGCTGGTTTCGCCAACACCGCTCGAGCCTTACGCCGCCACGCCGCTATCCCGACCAGGAGATCACCCTCGTGACCAGCATAAATACGACTTTGCGATGCTCCTGGGGCGGCGGTGAATGCGGACTTCCAGAATCCCCGACCGCCCCCACCCCACCAGGCCGTGTTCCGGCGCATGCGCATCCACTGCACACCTATCAAGGTCACAGACAGTCACAGATTTCTATGCTCAAATACGCTTCTGAACGGTGTGCTACTCTGCTGAGGGGACGTAATGAAGTAACAAATACGTGATCGAGAGCATCATCGCAGGTCACAGGCCTGTGGAGGGTTCGAAACGCGCAAGTTATTTCATTTCGACTCCTGAAGTCTCAGGTGCTGGCGGAACTGCTGGACCAGTGAACTGGACCCAGTCGGGAGGAATAGAGGATGGGCTTGAAGGCCCCTGGGCAGGTCCGGTGGTAAA
>NZ_CDWTMG010000142.1:0-12294 GCF_977945845.1 Frankia sp. CcMO1 | reverse complement strand
TAGGTTCCGGCTGTAGAGCTGTTGCGATCCCTCGTAGGGGCGATGAGGACCCGAAAATCAACGCGCAGGTGGGACGGCGTGTCGTAGGCCCGGCGGAGGGGCGGGACTGCAGCGAACCTCCGGTCGAACATCACGACGGCGAAATCATGGCATAACGGTGCCATCCGATCAAGATACGGAGGCATCGCACGGCGGTTGCCCTCCCTCCGGTCGGACTACCTCGCTGCCATCTCGGTGCCATCCGGCTCGGCATGCCGGGCAGCCGGGCGCCTTCGGCCGGGGACCGATGTCGTCACCATTGTCGCCGTCACGGCGTGTCCGACGGCTCTGACAGGTAGACAAGACCGATGAGCACCCTCCGGCTGTGGGCCCCTGAGGCGAAGACGGTCAGCCTGGTCGTGGCGGGCTCCGCCGGCGACTCGACGCACGAGATGACCGCCGGGAAACGGGGGTGGTGGTGGGTCAACGTCCCGTCCGCGAAGCATGGCACGGACTACGCCTTCCTGCTCGACGGCGGCAGCGAGGAGCTGCCCGACCCCCGATCGGCCCGGCAACCGGGGCCGCTGGGGGTTCACGGCCGGTCGCGGCTGGTTGACCACTCGGCCTTCCCCTGGACCGACGGGACCTGGCGGGGCATCGCGCTGGCCGGCAGCGTGCTCTACGAGCTGCACGTCGGGACGTTCACCCCGGAGGGCACCTTCGACGCGGCCATCGGCAAGCTCGACCATCTCGTCGAACTCGGCATCGACGCCGTCGAACTGCTGCCGGTCAACGCCTTCCCGGGCCGGCACGGCTGGGGCTACGACGGCGTCGGTCTGTACGCGGTGCACGAACCCTACGGCGGCCCGGACGGGCTCAAGCGCTTCGTCGACGCCGCGCACGCTCGCGGCCTCGGCGTGATCATGGATGTCGTCTACAACCATCTCGGCCCGGACGGCAACTACCTCGGCCGCTTCGGCCCCTACTTCACCGACCGCTACAGCACTCCGTGGGGCCCCGCGGTCAACCTCGACGCCCCCGGCTCCGACGAGGTCCGCGCGTTCATCATCGACAGCGCCCTGTCCTGGCTGCGCGACTACCACTGCGACGGGCTGCGTCTCGACGCCGTCCACGCCTTTCAGGACAGCCGGGCCCTGCACCTGCTGGAGGAGATCGCCGAGGCGGTCCACCGGCTCGGCGCCCAGCTGCGCCGCCCGCTGTTCGCCGTCGCCGAGTCGGACCTCAACGACCCGAAGCTGGTCGCCGCACCCGAGGCCGGCGGGTACGGCCTGGACGGGCAGTGGTGCGACGACATCCATCACGCGCTGTGGGCAACCCTGTCCGGCGAACGGCAGGGGTACTACGGGGACTTCGGTTCGATCTCGACCCTCGCCCACGCGCTGACCAGTGGATTCGTCCACGACGGCGGCTACTCGACGTTCCGCGGGCGCTCCCACGGCCGGCCGATCCCCCCGACCACGCCCGCCTACCGGCTCGTCACCTTCCTGCAGAACCACGACCAGATCGGCAACCGGGCCGCCGGCGACCGGGCGTCTGCCACGCTCAGCGACGGCCTGCTCCGGATCGGTGCGGCCCTGCTGCTCACCTCGGCGGTCACCCCGATGCTGTTCATGGGCGAGGAGTGGGGTGCCCGCACCCCCTGGCAGTACTTCACCGACCACACCGCCCCCGGGCTGGGGGACGCGGTGCGGGAGGGCCGGCGCGCCGAGTTCGCCGCCCACGGCTGGGAGCCGCAGGACGTTCCCGATCCCCAGGACCCGGCGACCTTCCAGCAGTCGAAACTCGACTGGTCCGAACCGGGCTGGGAGGGTCACTCCGACCTGCTGGACTGGCACCGCCGGCTGATCGCGCTGCGTCGCCGGCTGCCGGCGCTGACCGACCCGGCGTGGTCCTCGGTCGCGTGCACCTTCGACGAGGAGGCCCGCTGGCTGGTGGTCCGTCGCGGCGACGTGGCGATCGTCGTGAACCTGGCCGCCGAACGACAGGCCGTCCCCCTCGACGGCGTCCCGTTCGACGCCCCGGCCGCATCCGCCCACGGGTTCACCTACATGCCGGGACGGGTGGAACTCGACGGCGAGTCGGTCGTGATCATCCGCCTGCTCCCCCCAGCCGAGCCGACCGCCGGCTGACCCGTCAGCGCACCGAGCGCACCAGCCATCCGCGCACCAGCCGTCAGCGCCGGGTGTGGTCCCTGGACAGCACGAAATAGAGCCCGCCCAGCACCGCCAGCCCCACCAACAACACCATGACGAGCAGCACGACGTAGGTTCCCATGCACCCATGGTCGCAGGCCCCGGCACGACCGCCAGCGGGTCACCCACGCCCGGAACGGCGAACAGATACTCCGGCAGGTCCGGCGTCCGGACCGCCGGCTCCGACACCCCACTCGGGTGCGGCGGCCGCACGTTCGGGCCGCGCGCCCGGCCTGGTGCGTCAGCCGGGCAGCATCCTGGCGACGCGGCCCGCGGTGCCGTTCCCCGCCGCGGCGTCCCGGGCCAGCGCGCTCAGCCGGGACATGGCCCGCTGGTACTTCTTGCGGTGCGGCCCGGCGAGCAGCTCCGCTCCGAACAGCTCCCCGAAGGGCACGCCGGAGGCCACGACCGGGACCGACCGGTCGTAGAGCCGGTCGGCGAGGACCACGACCCGCAACGCCACCGCCTGATCCTCGACCGGCGCGACCCGGTGCAGGCAGACCAGGGTGACCCCGGCCACGAGCGCGCCGTACCGGGAGGGGTGCAGTCCGGCGAGATGCTCGCACAGCGCGGCGAATCCGTCCTCGGTCGCCCCCTCCTCGGCAGCCGCCCGCGCGCCGACCTCATCGTCAGTACACGGCGGGGGCGCGGCCGGAAGACCCCGGTGCCGGTAGTCCTCCCCGTCCACCCGGAGGATGTCGAACCTGGCCGCCAGACCCTGGATCTCACGGCGGAAGTCGGCGGCGGCGAACCGACCGGCACCGAGGTCCTCCGGCTGGGTGTTGCTCGTCGCGGCCAGGTGGACACCGGCCTCGACGAGCCGGGTCAGCAGGCTGGACACCAGCACCGTGTCGCCGGGATCGTCGAGCTCGAACTCGTCGATCGCGACCAGGCGCAGGCCCGCGAGAGCCTGCGCGGTCGCGGCGAATCCCAACGCGCCGACCAGGGAGGTCAGTTCGACGAACGTGCCGTACGCCTTCGGGCCGGGCACGGCGTGCCACAGCGAGGCGAGCAGGTGGGTCTTGCCGACACCGAAGCCGCCGTCGAGGTACACCCCCGGCCGCATTCCGGACGGACCCGGCGCCCCCGCCCCCCGGGTCAGGAGCCCGAACAGGCCGCCCTTCCCGGAACGGCCCGCATGCCCGGAACGGCTGGAACGATCTGAACGGCTGGACCGCCCGGAGGAGGCGGTCAACCGGTCGGCGAAGGCGGACAGCGCCATGACCGCGGCGGCCTGGCTCGGCTCGGCCGGATCGGGCAGGTAGCCGGCGAACCGGACCGCGTCGAACCGGGGCGGCGGGACAAGCGCCGCGACCAGGTCCCCGGGTGGCACAATCGGCCGGCGATCGACGAGACGCTGCGCCACCCGCCCAGCGTACGGAGACGCCCGTACCCGTCGCCCCGGCCGGCGGTATCGCGGCCGACGTCACAACGCATGGGTTCGCCGCCGACCTGGGTTCGCCGCCGATCGGATGACCAGCACCGTCGCCCGTTACAGTCGGCCCGGTGCGGCGCATCTTCCCGGTTCCACCCCCGTTCGCCGGTTCCGCGGGGGCCGCCGGGCTCGCGAGGAAGGCCGAGGAGGCCGTCGAGGACATCGAGGACATCGATCTCGACGAGGCGTACGCCTACCCCTCGTCCGCCGCGCACACCCCCTACATCCGGGCGAACTTCGTGGCCTCGGTCGATGGGGCCGCCGAGGTGGGCGGCCGCTCGGGCCCCCTGGGCGGGGAGGCCGACCTGCGGGTCTTCCGGTTGCTGCGCTGGCTCAGCGACGTGGTGCTGGTCGGTGCCGGGACCGCCCGGACGGAGAACTACGGGCCGGTGGTCATCCCGCCCGAACGGCGGGAGCGGCGCGTCGCCGCGGGGCTCGCGGCGGTGCCCCCGATCGCGGTCGTGACCGCGACGGCGGGCTTCGACCCGGGTGCCCGGCTGTTCAGCGGGGAGATCCGACCGGTGCTACTGACCTGCGAGACCGCACCCCTCGACCGGCGTCGGCGGCTGGCGGCGGTCGCCGACATCGCGATCTGCGGCGGCAGCGCCGTTGAACCCGACCTCGCCGTCCGGGCCCTGGCGGAACGGGGAATGACCCGCATCCTCACCGAGGGCGGTCCGCTGCTGCACTCCCAGCTCGCCGCGGCGGGCCTCCTCTACGAGCTGTGCCTGACGATCACCCCGGTACTGGCCGGGCCGGGCCGGCTCGGGATCATGAAAGGCGAGCCGTGGCCGGCACCGGCCGCGCTCACCCTGACCCAGATCCTCGCCGAGGACGACGTCCTGTTCCTGCGTTACCGGCGCTGAACCGGCGTTACCGGCGCTGGCCCGGCACCGGCGTCATCCACAGTCGCGTCGCCGCGCGGGCGCGGGCGGGCGGGCCGCTGTTAGCGTCGCCACCGGTGAACCTGATCACGATCTGGGTGGTGTGCGCATGACGGTGCCCGAGGGACGTCGCGCGACGGTGGCCGTCGCCTTGGCCCAGGCCCGGCGTGCCCGGCTGGACGTGGCCGCCGCGCTGGAGCGGATCTCGGCGGTCGGCGCCGAGGCCTGGGAGGGTCGTCAGGCCGAGATCTGGCAGCGCCGGATGCGGCCGGCTCGCGGCGGAGGCGGCCATGGCCCTCGATCGGTGCGTGCAGGCCTGCGAGACAGCGTTGCAGGTCCGCGGGACAGCGTTCGTTGCGGCAGGCCCCGGCGGGCCGATGTCCCCCGTCCGATCGGCGGGCCCCGGCGGGCCGCGGAAGGTCGGCTGACGCGCATGCCCGGACCAAGCGACCGGGTGCTCGTCGACCCCGATCGGATGCGTGTGCTGGTGTCCAGCGTGACCGAGGCCGGGGAGCTGCTGCGCTCCTGGTCTCGCGCCCTCGCCGCGGCGTTGGCGGATGCCGGGCTGCCGCTCGACCCGGCGGAACGGCTCGGCGCGCTGGAGGACGAAGCCGAGGCCGAGGTCACCATGCTGCGGCGCCGGCTGCGCCTCGCCGAGGGCGTCGACGACGGGATCGGCATCACGGTCAGGCCGACGTCCGCCCCGATTCGGCAGCCGGTGCCCCGCGAGGCGCCGGGCATTCCCGGTACCTCCGAGGCGCTCCGCACCTTCGAGCAGGCCGTGGCCGCCGGACGGGCGTTGGCGCACTCGCTGCGGGGGGACGGGCCGGGCCGGCACGGATCAGGCCAGGGCGGAACGGGCAGAGGCGGAACGGGCAGAGGCGAATCAGGGCTGGGCAGAATGGGTGGAACGGGTGGAAACAACTCGGACATGGTCACCCCGCGTGACGCGCTGACCGTGCTGCGGTCCCGGATGAACGATCCGGACTTCGTCCTGGGCTTTCACGACGCGCTGGGACCCGACGGGCTCGCGCGGCTGCTCTACCGGGTGGAGGGACTGTCGCGGGGGCCGATGGTCCACCGTCCACCCGAACCGCTCGGCTTCGACCGGCGGGAGGCGGAACGGATCCTCGGCACCACCCTGGCCTCCTACAGCCACCGGCGAACTCTCGACGCCGCCTGGCTCGGCCGGTTCAACACCGCTGGGAGGACCGACACGGCCGAGACGGTCCTGCTGACCCCCCTGCTCGCCTCGGCCCGCCTCGACAGCGCGCTGCTGGACCGGCTGGGCCGGATGGCCTTCGGGCCGGGTGACCGACCGGGTAGCGGGCCGGGTAAGGGGCCGGGTGACGCCGCGGCCGCCCCGTCGGCGCCGCACGACGTCGGCCTGCTCGCCCCCGCCGCAGCCGGGCTCACGAGCCGGGGCCGACCGACCGTCACCGACTACCAGGGGGTGCTGCTGGACGCCATCGCCGCGGCCCCGGCGCTGGCCGCCCGGTTCGCGGCGGACCACATCGACACCATCCTGCGCGGCGCGGCCGTGCTCGCCCTTCCGCTGCCGGTGGATCTCGCGACGGCCCGATCCCTGGAAGATGCCTGGATCCGGCTGGTGGCCGCGGCGGGAAGCCAGGAGAGCCGCCGTGCCGATCCGCGGGCCTCGGCCTCGTTCGTCTCCCGGCTGGCCGGGGCCGTGCAAGCGACCGGTGATCGGCCGTTGCTCCTCCGGCTGCGGGCGGCCCTCGTCCCGGCGCTACGGACCTATCGGGACGAACTCTACGACGCCGTCACCGCCGTGGTCCCCGGTCCCACGGTGGACCCGCAGGCCGGGGCCGCGGCGGAGCAGTCCGCCCTGGTCGAGCTGATCCCGATCGAGGCGTGGGAGTCGCTGCTGCGGGAGGGCCTGCGCGGCGGGGCGCTGGCCGGTTTGCTCGCCCAGGACGTCGCGACCTACGGTCTTCGTCTCGAGGACCAGGTGGCCGCCTCGACCCAGGGCTGGAGAACGGCCCCCGGCGGGTATCCGTCGAGCCCCCTGGCATTGGGCTACCTGCGGGTCGAGCGCGCGCAGGCGTTCTTCGCCGGCGCCCTCGCCGATGCGACCGAGGCGGTGCTGCTCGACGTGCTCGGGGAGGTGGGCAAGTCCATCGATCCGACGAACCCACCGGGCACCTTCGTCCATCTGGGCGTCGGGGTCACCGTGGAGGTGATCGAGGCCTGGATCCGGGCACGGCACAGCGACCTGCCGACCACCCGCCCCGCCCAGGTCGTCGCGGACCTGCGGGACGCCTCCCGGGTCCTGCCCGGCTGGGCAGCGGCCTACGAGACCAGCGCCCGCCGGCTCTGGGCCCGCCGGGATCGTGACCCGCTCCGGCCGATCGCGGTGACCCCCGCCGGCGGGCCGTGCCGCGTCTACACCGGCGATCCGAGGGCCGACGGGTTCATCACCTCGCCGGCGGAGAACTTCCTCGACGCCTCGGGGAATCCACGTCCGTCCGCGCGGATGACGCCGACCCAGCGGCGTGCCTATGCCGCCTGGCTCGCGAGCCCGGCGATGGTCGCGAACAACGACCGCATCTCGTTCCTCGACGGCCGGGCCGGCAGCCGCGGATCCTCCCTGCCACCGGACTGGGGACGGCGGCCGGGCTGACCCCGGTTCTCCCCGGTTCTCCCCGTCACCACCGGCTAGATGATCATCCCGGCGCCGAGAGTGGTCCCGGTCGACTCGTCGATGAGCAGCACGCTGCCGGTGTTCCGGTTGCGGCGGTACAGGTCGTAGCACAGCGGGGACGTCGTCCGCAGGGCGATCCGGCCGATGTCGTTCAGACCCAGCGTCTCGACGGTCTCGTCGCGGTGCAGGGTGTCGATGTCGACGCGGTAACAGATGTCGGTGACCATCGCCCGTACCGAACGGGTGGTGTGCTTGATCCCGATCCGGGCCCGGCGGCGCAGCGGGGCGTCGACCATCCAGGAGACCATCAGGTTGAGGTCCTGGCCGACGGCCGGCTGGTTCATCGGCCGGGCGATCGTGTCTCCCCGGGAGACGTCCAGATCGTCCTCGAGCCGGATGGTCACCGACATCGGCGGGAACGCCTCGTCGACCGGGCCGTCGAACGTGTCGATGCCGGCGATCCGCGTGGTCAGCCCGGAGGGCAGGACGACGACCTCGTCGCCGGGCTTGAGCACCCCGCCGGCAACCTGACCGGCGTACCCGCGGTAGTCGTGCAGGTCGTCGTTCCGCGGCCGGACCACCCACTGCACCGGGAAACGCACATCGATGAGGTTGCGGTCGGAGGCGATGTGGAGCTCCTCCAGGTGGTGCAGCAGCGAGCTGCCCTCGTACCAGGGAGTGCTTGGCGACCGGGAGACCACGTTGTCCCCGCCCAGCGCGGAGATCGGGATCGTCGTGACGTCGACGATCTCTAGTTTCGCCGCGAAGTGCCGGAACTCCTCCTTGATCTTCTCGAAGACGTCCCGGTCGAAGTCGACGAGGTCCATCTTGTTCACGCAGAGCACCAGATGGGGCACGCGCAGCAGGGACGTCAGGAAGGCGTGCCGGCGGGTCTGCTCGACGATCCCCTTGCGCGCGTCGACGAGCAGCAGCGCGAGGTCGGCGGTGGACGCGCCGGTGACCATGTTGCGGGTGTACTGCACGTGCCCGGGGGTGTCGGCGAGGATGAACGACCGCCGGGGCGTGGCGAAGTAACGATACGCGACGTCGATCGTGATGCCCTGCTCCCGCTCGGCCCGCAGACCATCGGTGAGCAGCGCGAGGTCGACGTAGCTGTCGCCGCGCTCCCGGCTGGTGCGCTCGACCGCGGCGAGCTGGTCGGAGAACAGCGACTTCGTGTCGTAGAGGAGCCGCCCGATCAGGGTCGACTTCCCGTCGTCGACGGACCCCGCCGTCGCGACCCGCAGCAGCTCGGCCATCAGAAGTACCCCTCCCGCTTACGGTCCTCCATCGCCGCCTCACTGACCCGGTCGTCAGCCCGGGTCGCGCCGCGTTCGGTGAGCCGGGTGGCGGCCACCTCGGCGATGACCTCCTCGACGGTCGCCGCGGTTGACTCGACCGCTCCGGTGCAGGTGATGTCGCCCACCGTGCGATAGCGCACCTGCCGGGGCACCGCCGTCTCACCAGCCAGGGGCCGGGTCAGCGGCGTGACCGCCAGCAGCATGCCGTCGCGCTCGAACACGTCCCGGCGATGCGCGTAGTAGATGGAGGGGATCTCCAGCCGCTCCTGGGCGATGTACCGCCAGATGTCGAGCTCGGTCCAGTTCGACAGCGGGAACACCCGGATGTGCTCACCGGGGCGGTGCCGGCCGTTGTAGAGCGACCACAGCTCGGGGCGCTGGTTCTTGGGGTCCCACTGGCCGAACTCGTCCCGGAAGGAGTAGACCCGTTCCTTGGCCCGCGCCTTCTCCTCGTCCCGGCGCGCGCCGCCGAACATCGCGTCGAACTTGTTGTCGGCGATGGCGTCGAGCAGCACCGGTGTCTGCAGCTGGTTACGCGAGGCCCCCGGACGGGTGTCTTCGGTCAGCACGCCCGCGTCGATGGCGGCCTGGACGGAACCGACCACCAGGCGGGCGGCGAGCTCCGCCGCCCGCCTGTCCCGAAACTCGAGGACCTCGTCGAAGTTGTGCCCGGTGTCGATGTGCAGCAGGGGGAAGGGCAGCTTCGCGGGCCAGAAGGCCTTCTGCGCGACCCGGAGCATGACGATCGAGTCCTTCCCGCCGCTGAACAGCAGGGCGGGACGCTCGAACTCCGCGGCCACCTCGCGGAAGATGTGGATGGCCTCGGCCTCAAGCATCTGCAGCTGGGTGAGCTCGTAACCCATCACCGGCACGCGACCCCCCCCGTCGAGGCGATGTGTCCCACCAAAGTAGCGGACACGGCGGCCGTGCCGGCGGTTTCGGCGACATTACGCCCCTCACGGTGGACCCACAACCACGACCGACGTCATCCAGAACAACCATGGATCAACAATCGCTACCCTCTGCAACCACTCCGTGGCCGCTCCGAGGGCACTCCGCGAGCACGCGCCTCAACCGCCGGAGCCCCCCGCGGCGCCGATCGCCCGGAGAACCGCCGATGCCCAGCTCGCAGCACAGATGACCAGGTCGGGCAGCAGCGGGTCGGGCTGGTTGTACCGCAGCGGCGAGCCGTCCAGCCGGCTGGTGTGCAGCCCCGCCGACCGCGCGACCGCCACCGGGGCGGCGGAGTCCCACTCGTACTGGCCGCCGGCGTGCAGGTAGATCTCGGCCTCCCCGCGGATGACGGCGGCGGCCTTCGCACCAGCCGAACCCATCGGGACGATGGTGGCGCCTAGTGCCTCCGCGACCTCCGTGACCAGCTGTGGGGCCCGGGTCCGGCTGACCACGATCCGTGGCGGACGCGCCTCGGCCGGCCGCGGCGGCAGCCCGCCCGCGCTGGACAGCGTCAACCCGAGCGCCGGCAGCGCCACCGCGCCCGAGACGAGCTCGCCGGCCTGCCAGAGCGCGACATGCACCGCCCAGTCCGACCTGCCGGGTTCGGCGAACTCGCGGGTGCCGTCCAGGGGGTCGACGATCCAGACCCGCTCCGCGGACAGCCGCGCGACGTCGTCGACGCCCTCCTCGGACAGCACAGCGTCCTGCGGGCGGTGCCGCGCCAACGCCCGGGCCAGGAGCTGATGCGAACGCGCGTCCCCGGCGTCACGCAGGGTCGCGGGTTCGGCGAACCCGACCTCCTCCCTGATCCGCAACAGCAGTTTGCCGGCGTCCGTGGCCAGCCGTCGGGCCAGGACGTCGTCGTCGAGTTCGTCGGTCGCGATGTCGACCGGCACGGTGGACGGCGGGCGGGTGTCATCGGTGTTCATTGGGACGGAGTCTGTCACCAGCTACCGTCGCAAGTGTGAGTACCACCTCCCATCCCGCCCCCGGTCCTGATCACCACCCCAAGTCCGGTGCCAACGGTGCCGCCAGTGTGACCGGCGGGTCCGGCGGGTCCGGTGTGACCGGCGGGTCCGGACCAACCCCCGTCCTGGCGACGCCGGCCCGGGTCGCGGAGCTGACGGCCGCGTCGGTCGCCTGGCCGTCGCTGACCCTGCGCCCGGCCCAGCTCGCCGAGCTGGAACTGCTGCTGCTCGGTGCTTTCGGGTCGGAACCTGGTTATCCCGAGGACCCCGAGATCAATGGCGTGCCGGTGCCGACCCTCATCGTCGGCGCGGCCGAGGCCGGCGCACTGACACCGAGCTCCACGGCGGCCCTGCGGGACACCGAGGGAGTGATGATCGCGGCGCTGCACCTCCGAACGACCATTCCCCTGCCGGACCAGCCGGGGGGTCCGGACGGGCCCCGGGTCCGGCTGGTCGGCACGGTCGAGGGCATCCGGCTGCCCCACCACCCCGATCATCCCGGCCTGCGGCTCACCCCGGCCCAGGTCCGGGCCGAGCTGCTCGCCCGAGGCTGGATCAGCCTCGAGGCGGGTTCCGGCGCGTGCTGGGCGGTGTGGGCGGACGGCCTGCTCCACACGGCGGACGTGGGCCGGATCCGGGCGCTGACCCGGCAGGGCAAACGGTGCGTCGTCCTCGCCCCGGTGGGTGGCGCCGATCCCGCGGACGCTGGGCATCACCTGCGGGTCCGTTGCCTGCTCGCCGCCCTCAAGGCGGTCGACGCCCCGTTGCGGGCCGCCGAGGCGACGCTCTCCTCGGAGGCGCTCGCCGCCGACGCGATCAGCCCGCCGGGTATTGCCGGCCGGCGGTCGGAACCGCCGCCGGACCCCTACCGGCGGCCGAAAGCCGGCGAGGCGGGAACGCCGGAGCACCGCAGCCTGCTGGTCCTCGTTCCGGTCATCCCGTCGGAGGCGCTGGCCACCCCCCGCGAACCGGGCATGAGCGCGACGGTCCTGAAAACATCCGCGAAACCGAGCGGCGCGGCGGCGGGGGTACCGGGCCCGGCCACGGCCGTGACGCCCGCCCCCCCGGCACCCACGGACCTGGCGGACATTGCGTGGGCGGCGGCGGGCGCGGCCTGGACAGGCGTGGAGACGGCGGCGAGCTCCGCCGACGAACTGGCGAAACTCGCCGCCCAGCGGGCGCATCTGGCCAGCTTCTACGGCCTGACCGGCAGCCTCATCGGGCCGGCGATCGGCGCACCCGGGCGGATGGAACTGGCCTCGCTGCTCGACGCCGGCAACCCGATACCGGCCGAACTGACCCCGCCGACGGTGGCCGCGGAGCTCTCCCGCGCCATCCCACCACGTTCGAAGCGGGGCCTGGCCGTGTTTCTCACCGGGCTGTCCGGCTCCGGGAAGTCGACGCTGGCCGGCCTGCTCGTCTGCCGACTACTGGAATACGGCGGACGCCGGCTCACTTTGCTCGACGGGGACGTCGTGCGGGCCCAGCTGTCCCAGGGACTGGGATTCTCCCGCGCCGACCGCGACATCAACGTCCGACGGATCGGCTTCGTCGCGGCCCAGGTCGCGGGAGCCGGAGGCGCCGCGGTGTGCGCGCCGATCGCGCCGTACGCCGACGTGCGCGCCCAGGTCCGGGGGATGGTCCGGGCCGCAGGCGGCGGATTCGTGCTGGTACACGTGTCCACACCGCTGGAGGTGTGCGAGGCGCGGGACCGTAAGGGGCTCTATGCCAAGGCGCGCGCAGGCGTCCTGCCCGCCTTCACCGGCGTGTCCGATCCGTACGAGACGCCGACCGACGCCGACGCCACGGTGAACACCGCGGAGCTCTCCGCCGAGGACGCCGTGGACCGGATCATCGACCACCTACGCCACGCCGGCTGGCTGGCTGGCTAGCTA
>NZ_CDWTMG010000141.1:0-12324 GCF_977945845.1 Frankia sp. CcMO1 | reverse complement strand
AGTCGTCGGCAGCGTCAGATGTGTATAAGAGACAGCGTCAGGTCACCCCGCACCACACAACGGATCATGCAATCCGAAAATCACCATCAGATCCACGGCCAACCCCGGGACGTACTTACCAAACAGACCCTAGGCCGTTGACCAGCGTCATCGGCTCAGGTGTGGCAGGCGTGAGGGAACAGGCAGAGGGCTGTGGGCCGGCGGCGAGCTGGATCTGGCGGAAGAGAACCTGCCCGATCTGGAAGGTTCCGGAGTCCGGGAGTCCGGTGGCGACGCGTGTTCCGGAGCAGAGCTGGTCTGCGGTAGTGATGTCGGAGCCTTGGCGTACGACGAGTTGCAGCAGGTCGAACCATAGCGGTCCGACCGAACGCAACTCGTCTATCGGGGAGCCGGCGAACTGCGACACAGCGTAGCGGGCGTCGACCGCTGTTGTGAGCTGGACGATCGACAGGCTGCAGCGTGCGTTGGGGTCGCGCAGGGTGTTCAGGTTGTGGGCGCTGCCGATCGTCGTTACGACGTTCACCTTCGTGCCGGGGTAGGCCGTGCGGAGGAGACCGGCCAGCGCCTCGCCGTACTTGTTGTAGGGGCTGTCCGGCTGACCAGTCATGATCGAGACACTGTCGCATTGGCCTATCGCAGCAATTTTCGGCCCGGATGGTGGGGCGGGGTCGGGATCGCCTCCCGGCCAGGGCGGCCACGTCGTCACCACAACCACGACCACGACCACGACGGCAAGGGTCCGCCGCGGGTGGGCACGAACCCAGTGCCAGACACCCCGCCAAGCGCGAATGACAATAGTGGAGCGGCCACTGTGTGATGGGTCCACAGGCGGAACCGGGCCAGGCCAGGGAGGCTTAGGGAAGGGCGGCGCCTTGCTTGGTTTTTCCCTGCTCTTGCGCAGAGAGTTGATCTTCTTGGTGAGGCGGGTGGTGGCGGCAGGCTCGTCGAGGCCGAACAGGTCCAACGAGACGATCTGGCGGAGCGGATGCGGATCAGGCAGAGGGCAGTCGGTGATCTTGACGGGTATCAGCCTGCTGGCGAAGCCCAGCGGGTCGGCGGCGTGGACGGCGCGCCATTTCGCCTGGACGCGGTCGGAGGTCAGGTAGGCCTCGGAGAGCACGGCGATGGTGCGCGCGGCCTCGGTGACGCCTTGCTGGATGCGGAAAGCCCAGATCGAGCCAGGGATGGAGTCCCAGGCCTGGATCAGTACCCGGTAGCCGGCCGCCTCCAGCTGCCAGGCGATCCACTCCGCCCACTGCTGATCGGCCGCGGTGTAGGAGACGAAGAAGTCCGTCTTCGCCGGCCCCCCGCGGTGTCGTCGTCCGAGGGTTGGATCCCCGTATCCACGCCCATGCCCTACAGCATGCCATCCGGTCACGAACCGCTATAGACCCGCCGTCCCGGATGTGAGTCGAACGCGCGACTCCGCCAGTCTCGGTCCTCAAGGAACGCGGGGAGTGCCGTCCTCGCCCGGATAGCATTTCTTGCCGACTTAAGAAAGGGGCGCTCGGTGGTGATCGACAGCATGAACGCCGAACCGGATGTGGATCCGGTCGATCTGACCGTCGAGGTGGCCGGACCGGACGCGGAGCTGGCCGCGGAACGCGAGCACCTCCGGCGCAGCCGGCGGGCGCTGGCGGGGATGCGGGCCGAGATCGAGGGAACGGAGATCGCCGCGGGCGACGCGGTCGTGGACAAGGTGACGAACGCCTACCTGAAGCTGGCGAAGCAACGGCGGCTCGCCAGCTTCACCGAGCAGGAGGATTCGACGCCGCTGTTCTTCGCCCGGGTCGACTACGGGCCCGACGCGCCCCGGGTCCCCGGCCAGCGATTTTACCTCGGGCGGCGGCACGTGCGCGAGGCTGCCGGGGACGATCCGCTGGTCGTCGACTGGCGCACCGAGGTCGCCCGGCCGTTCTACCGGGCGCATCCGGGCGACCCGATGGGGCTCACGGTCCGACGCAGGTTCGGCTACGACGGGGCGGAGCTCACCGCGTTCGAGGACGAACCGCTCGTCCCCCGCCGCCCGGCGGCGGGAAAGCCGGCGGCGGGAAAGGCACCGGGAGAGGCGACCGGGCCGGCCGGCGGCCTGCTGGACCGGGAGATCGAGCGGCCCCGCACCGGGCCGATGCGCGACATCATCGCGACGATCCAACCCGAGCAGGACGAGATCGTCCGGGCGGATCTCGCCGTGAGCGTGTGCGTCCAGGGCGCCCCGGGGACGGGCAAGACCGCCGTGGGGCTGCACCGGGCCGCCTATCTGCTCTACGCCCACCGCGAGCAGCTGCGGCGCTCCGGGGTACTCGTCGTCGGCCCCAACCGCGCCTTCCTCGGCTACATCGCCGCGGTGCTGCCCTCCCTCGGGGAGTTCACGGTGCGGCACAGCACCCTCGACGACGTGGTGGGCGCGGTCGCCGTGCGTGGCACGGACCCCGACGACGTGGCCGCGCTCAAGGGCGACGCCCGGGTGGCGACGGTGATCCGTCGGGCGTTGCACGGGGCGATCCGCCTGCCCACCCGGCCGGTCTCCGTGGACACCCGGGTCGGCCGGTGGACGGTCGGCGCCGACGAGTTCGCGGACCTGGCCGCCGACCTGATTGCGCAGCTGCGGGCGGGCGCGTTGCGCTACGGCACCGCCCGGGCACGCCTGGCCGGCCGGATCGCCGAGTCTGTCCGCCGCCGGGCCGAGGCGAGCGGACACTTCTTCACCGACGGGGCACTGCGCACCCTCGCCCGCGGCCGGGCCGTCCGCGAGGCCGTCGAGGCGGTCTGGCCGCGGGCCGACGCGCCGGGCCTGGTGCACCGCCTGCTCACCGACCCGGCGTTCCTGGCGTCGGCGGCCAGCGGGGTGCTCACCGGCGACGAACAGCGCCTGCTGCTGACCGGCGCACCGCGAGGCGGGGCCCGGACGGCGCGCTGGTCGCTCGCCGACGCGTTCTGCATCGATGAGGCCCGGGACCTCATCGAGAGCGAACCGGGCTTCGGGCACGTGATCATCGATGAGGCGCAGGGCCTCTCCGCGATGCAGTGCCGCGCGCTCGGCCGCCGCTGCGCGGACGGCTCCGCCACCGTCCTCGGGGACATCGCCCAGGGCACCACCGGCTGGGCCGCGACCTCGTGGCCGACGTTGCTGGCCCATCTCGGCAAACCCACGGCGCACCTGGAGGTGCTGACCCGCGGCTACCGGGTGCCCGCGGAGATCCTCGACTTCGCGAACCGGATCCTGCGCCACATCGCCCCGGATCTGCGCCCGGCGATCTCGGCGCGGACCACGCGCGGCGCGTTGACGACGGCCCCGACCACCCCGGAGGGGCTCACCGCCGCGGTGGTCGACCACACCCGCCGGACCCTGCCCCACCCCGGCTCGCTGGCGATCATCATCGCCGACCGTGAGGTGGCGGCACTCGCGGCGGCGCTGGACGCCGCGCGGCTGCCGATCGTCCCGCTCGACGGGGACACCCCACCCGGGCGGGCCTGCCTCGTGCCCGCCTCGCTCGCCAAGGGACTGGAGTTCGACCATGTCATCGTGGTGGAACCCGCCGCGATCGTGGCGGGTGAGGCGCGGCCGTTGCAGGGGCTGTGCCGGCTCTACGTCGTCCTCACCCGCGCCGTGAGCGCCCTCACCGTCGTGCACGCCGACGCGCTGCCCGTACAGCTGCGGTGAGCGACCTCGCGGGCCCGATCCGGGTGGTTGCCGTGTCGCCACCGGACGAGTGGGAGAAACTGTCGATGTGGCAGATGAACGAAATGTTCTCGGTGGGGAACTGGAGCCCTGCGGCACCGACCCGGTGACCGGCTTCTACCGCGACGGGTGCTGCAGCACCGGTCCGGAGGACCTCGGCAGCCATACCGTGTGCGCGGTGGTCACCACCGAGTTCCTACGGCACCAGCGGCAGGTCGGCAACGACCTGTCGACGCCCCGACCCGAGTATTCCTTCCCCGGCCTGCGCCCGGGTGACCGCTGGTGCGTGGTCGCGGTGCGGTGGCTGCAGGCCTACGAGGCGGGGGCCGCCGCGCCTGTCGTGCTGGCCTCGACGCACGAACGCGCCCTGGAGGTCATCCCGCTGGAGGCGCTGCGCGCCCACGCCGTCGACGTGCCCGCCGACCCACGATCGCTCGGCTGACCTCGGCCGGCCCCGTCAGTCGCCGGCCCCGTCAGTCGATGACCTCGGGTTCGAGGCCCACGGTGAGCCAGTCGGCGTAGGACAGGCGGGTGATCTCCTCGAGGCGGGCGATGTCGTCGACGAAATACGGCAGCACGGCGCGGCGCTGCTCGGGGGTGAGCTTCGGGCGCCCGCCCTTCTGCCGCTGCAACGCGGTGAGCAGCGGACCGCGGAAGGTCCTGCGCACGGGAACCGGGAAGTGATGCCCGATCCGCCCGCCGGTGCGCAGCGCCGCGCGCAGCACGCTGTTCACGGGGGTGTCCGCGACGAACGGCGTGACGTTCTCGGCGGGCACCAGGTCCACCAGACCCGTCTCGACGCCGAGGAACTCGCAGACCCGGTCCAGCGTGGCGGCGGGGGAGTCGCGCAGGTCCCGGTAGCGCAGCAGCAGGACCTGGTCGCGGGAGAACAGGGTGAACAGATGGCTGAGCTGCTCCCCGTACAGGCCTAGGGAGACGCAGTGCCAGAACTGGGCCCAGCCGGCGTCCCGGCGCTCACGCTCCAGGGCACAGGCCTGGACGAAGTCACGTTCCGGCTCCAGCCCCGCCGCCCACAGATGGGTCCAGTTCGAATGCGCGCGGTCGACCGGGTTGCGCAGCATGACGATGATCCGCGCCTTCGGCAGGAACCGCCTGACCCGGTTCTGGGCGTCCAGGTCGTAGAGGTAGAACGGAGTAGCCTCGCCCTTGAGCGTCCCCGCCGGAGCGGCATCGAACAGCGCCTCGTAGTCGGCCCGCCGCCACACGTGCTCCTGGTACGTCTGGGCGTCACCGGGGCCGCCCCGGGCCGGCGGCGGCCCCGGTGACAGGAAGAACTTCGGCTCCTTCGCCGACGGGAGGAACAGCGCCGGGTGCCGGACGAGTGCCGCGTGCAGCGCCGTCGTTCCGGCTTTCGGCACGCCGATCACGAGGAAGTCGGGAAGGGCCATATGACGGGCGCTCCTGGACGGCTGGGGTCGGTGGGCGACTGGGGTCGGCCGCGGGCGGATCCGGCCGTAGGCAGCCCCGGGGCCGGGGCACGCACCTCACATATTCCAGTAATCCGACCGGGGACCTCAAGATGGTAGCGGTCAGGGCGGGACGGCGTGAACGGAACGGAACGTTCGTCATCCTTACCCCGTCGGTAGGGTTGCTGCGTGGTAATGAGCAAACAGCACCTGGTGGCGACGACCGTACCGCTCCCCGGACTGAGGCCCGCCGTGACCGTGGTCGCGCCGCCCGGTGACGGCCCGGGGTACTGGGCCGGCGCGCCGTGCGCCATTATGGTGGATGGCGTATTCTATCTGGCCTATCGGCTGCGCCGTCCCATCGGGATCGGCCGGGGTTTCGGCGTCGTCATCGCCCGCTCCACCGACGGGGAGAGCTTCACCGAGATCGCCGTCGTGCCCCGGGACCCGTTCGGCGCCGAGAGCCTGGAGCGGCCCGCTCTGGTGGTGACCCCGCAGGGATCATGGCGGCTCTATGTGAGCTGCGCGGCTCCGGGCAGCCCGCACTGGTGGGTGGACCTGCTGGAGGCCGACGACCCCGCGGCGTTCGACCCGGCCCGCCGCCGCACCGTCCTGCCCGGAGATCCGGCCAGCCTCGCCGTCAAGGACCCGGTCGTGGTCCATTACGGCGGGCAGTGGCATCTGTGGGCCTCCTGCCACCTGCTCGACGACCCGCTGGCGACGGACCGGATGGACAGCCGCCACGCCACGAGCCCGGACGGCATGACCTGGACCTGGACCGGAACGGCGCTGGCGCCCCGGCCCGGCTGCTGGGACGCCCGCGGCGTGCGGATCAGTTCCGTGCTCACGGGCGGCTCCCAGTCGGTCGCCCTGTACGACGGTCGGGCCACCGCGGCGGAGAACTGGGCGGAACGCACCGGCCTCGCCGTCGGGGTGACCGTCGACCGGTTCCACGCGGTCGGCACCGAGCCGGTCGCGGTCTGTCCGGACGGGGACGGCGCCCTGCGCTACGTCAGCGTGGTCGAGCTCCTGGACGGCGGCCGGCGGCTGTACTACGAGGCCTCCCGGCCGGACGGCAGCCACGAGCTGCGCACGGAGCTGCACCCGGCCCCCTGAGCTGCCCCCGGTGTCCTGAACGCCGTCGTTTTCCCTGGTTGGCGGCGTCTTGGCGGGGGTGCTGCCGGCCTTAGGGAGGGGCCGCGTCCAGGGAGAGGCACGGCGGTGCTCGCGCGACGAGGGCGCGCCCTGCCCGCGGGTTCGGGTCAGGCGATGGCCGTTCGGATGGGTTCGCGGTCAGTCAGGCCCACGCCGCCGCGCGGAGCATCGGTCTCCCCCTTCATCTGACGGAAGATCGAGTCGTTGTCCCAGTACGCGCGTTCGGCGATGATTTTGTCCGGTTCCTGGTCACTGAAGATGTAAAGCACAACGCCTTCGAAATGAACCGGACGACCCTGAGGGGCGATGCCGGCGAACTCGCCCTGATGTGTCCCTGCCAGGGTCACCTCTCGCCAGGAGTAGCCGGGGAGGTCGTATTCTCCGGTGACAGTGACGATGAAGTCCGGTAGGGCAAGAGCGAGCGTTTCGTAGAACTCCTGAACGCCGTTGATTCCTTCGTAGCGGGCGTTTAGCGGGACGACGTCGTAGAAGGCGCGCTTGTCGCGCAGGAAGGTGTCGTAGACCTTCTCCCAATCCTTGGCATTCTCCTGGCGGATGTGCTCCTCGATTGTCGCGCGCTGCCAGGAGATACGCTCCTCGGTGGCAATAGTGGTCATGGTCGTTATTTCCTTGTCCTTCTCGTAGAAGGAGAATTCGTTGCGGATTCATCGTACAACAGGTTTGGGTGCGGAACAGTTCGGCTCTTCGAATTACGGTGCATGTCGTAATTAGGCGGGCACGCGTGGCGGGATGGCTGGAGTTCCGGGATGCGGCCAGCAGGACCGGGTGGACCGGGACGCGGCGTTGCGGCGTCCGCCATGCTGGAGCGGAACGTGCCGCCCGCACCGGTGATGATCGCGACCGTCAGGTCCCTGCGGCCCTTGCCGGCTTCTATCGTGGCGGTGACGCCAGGGCTCGGGGGCGCGCGTGCCCGCGGGTCCGCCCGGTCGGCGGGGGAGGTGGGGGCGGTGCGCGAGATCGCCGGTACCCTGCGCCGGTGGCGGGCGGCGGGCACCGCGTTCGCCGTGGCCACGGTCGTCGATGTCCGGGGCAGCGGGCCGCGCCAGCCGGGTGCGGCGATGGCCGTGGCTGCCGACGGCGAGGTCGTCGGCAGTGTGTCCGGCGGCTGCGTGGAGGGCGCCGTGTACGAGGTGGCCGCCGAGGTGGTCCGCACGGGGGCGCCGGCCTTCGAGACCTACGGGATCTGCGACGACGACGTGTTCGCCGCCGGGCTCACCTGCGGCGGCGTCATCGATCTCGTTGTTACGCCGCACCTGCCGCACCTGCCCGACGGGTCAGATCTGTCGCCCCCACCGGGCCAGCCGGACCTGGGGCCATCGCCGCTCGACGCGGTCCTTGCAGCGATCGCCGCCGACGAGCCGGTAGCCCTGCTGACCGTGGCCGGTGGCGAGCGGCTGGGCAGCCAGGTCGTGGTGTGGCCGGAACGGACCGCCGGTTCGTCGGGTGCGTCCGAGGTGTCCGGGCTCGACGAGGCCGCGGTCGACGACGCCCGTGGCATGCTCGCGGCCGGGCTCAGCGGCCTGCGTCGCTACGGTCTCCACGGGCAGGGGGGTCGCCGCGGGCAGGAGGGCCCTCGCGGGCAGCGGCGACCCGACGCGGTACCGGTGTTCGTCCGTTCGTTCGCGCCCCCGCCGCGGATGCTGGTCTTCGGGGCGATCGACTACGCCGCCGCGGTGGTCCGCATCGGGCGTTTCCTCGGTTACCGGGTGACGGTGTGCGACGCGCGGCCGGTCTTCGCCACTCCTCGCCGGTTCCCTGACGCCCACGAGGTGGTATGCGAGCGACCGGCGGCGTTCCTCGCCCGCACCGAGGTCGACGCGCGCACGGTGATCTGCGTCCTCACCCACGACCCCAGATTCGACCTCCCGGTGCTGCGCGCGGCGCTGCGCTCCCCGGCCGGATACGTCGGGGCGATGGGGTCGCGGCGCACCCACGCCGACCGGCTGCGCCGGCTGCGCGAGGACGGGGTGAGCGAGCCAGACCTGGCCCGGCTGCGCTCACCCATCGGACTGGATCTGGGTGCGCGCACGCCCGAGGAGACAGCCGTCTCCATCGCCGCGGAAATCATCCAGAACCGGTGGGGCGGGAGCGGCCGCCCGTTGCGGGCCACCCGCGGCCGCATCCACGCCGAACCTGGCGAGGCCGGCGAGGCCACGGACGGGTGCACGGGAACAGCAAGATAATCAACGGTGTTGACGAGCATCCGCGTTCAAGATCATAAAAGAACGAGATCATAATCCGACGCCCCGGACGTGATCGATGGTGCCCGAACCGCGGCCGGAGTCAAACTCAGGGGGTGAGACGCCAGGGTCGACGGGGCCGTGGCGGGAGCTGGCCGGAGGGGTGGCGTACGTGCGCATCGCGATGTCGCTGGGGTACAGCGGAGGTTTCGAGGAGACCGTCTCGGGGCTCGCCGACTACGAGAAGGCCGGGCTCCAGGTCATCCAGGTCGCCGAGGCCTACAGCTTCGACGCGGTCAGCCAGCTGGGGTTCCTCGCCGCCCGGACCTCGCGCGTCGAGATCGCCTCGGGGATCATGCAGCTCTACACGCGCACCCCGAGCCTCATCGCGATGACCGCCGCGGGCCTCGACTTCGTCTCGCGCGGGCGGTTCACCCTCGGGATCGGCGCGTCGGGGCCGCAGGTCATCGAGGGTTTCCACGGTGTCCCCTACGATGCCCCGCTGGGCCGGACCCGCGAGACCATCGAGATCTGCCGGAAGGTCTGGCGCCGGGAGGTCCTCGAGTACCACGGCCGTCACTACGACATCCCGCTCGCCGCGGGGCGGGGGACCGGTCTCGGCAAGCCTTTGAAGATCATTAACCGGCCGGTGCGGGACCGGATCCCGATCGTGCTGGCCGCGCTCGGCCCGAAGAACGTCGAGCTCGCCGCCGAGCTCGCCGAGGGTTGGATGCCCGCCTTCTACCTGCCGGACAGCGCGGACGAGGTGTGGGGCGAGGCGGTGCGGGCCGGTACGGCCAGGCGGGACCCGGCGCTCGGCACCCTGGACGTCTGGGCCGGGGCCTCCCTGGCCGTCGGCGACGACGTCACCGCGCTGCGCGACACCGACCGGCCGCAGGTCGCGCTGTACCTGGGGGGCATGGGCGCGCGGGGCTGCAACTTCTACAACGACCTGGCCCACCGCTACGGCTACGCCGCGGAGGCGAAGCTCGTCCAGGACCTCTACCTCGCGGGCCGTAAGGGGGAAGCCGCCGCCGCGGTGCCGGCCGGCCTGCTGGAGAGGCTCTCCCTGATCGGGCCGCGCGGCTGGGTGGCCGAGCGGCTCGCCGTGTTCGCGGAGTCCGGGGTCACGACGCTCGCGGTCAATCCGGTGGCGCCGACACACCTGGAGCGGGTGCGTCTCATCGAGCAGATCCGCGAGCTCGCCGACGGCCTTTGATGGCTCTCCGCCTGAGGCGGGGGATTCCAAGATGACTTTTACGTCACGATAGGGTCATCGGCGTGGGCGGACCGCGGTGGGCGTACCGTGACGGCCCCGCCGTCACCGACGGTCTGACCAACGGTGACACGCGTGAGCAGATCGCGGCGGGTCCAGGGGTGGCGGATCCAGCGGCAGCGGATCTACCGGCGGCCGATCCGTACCCGTCCCGGTCCCGCGGCCGGACCAACGCGCTGTGGACGATCGTCGACCAGGTCGTGTCGAGTGGCACCAACGCGGCGATCAACTTCATCATCGCCCGCCGGGTCGACCCGACCGAGTTCGGTGCGTTCGCGATTGCCTACACGATCTTCGCGATCGTCGTCGGCCTGTCGCGCGCGGCTGCCACGGCGCCCCTGGGGATCAGCTACGCCGCCGCCCCGGCCGCGTTCCGCGCCGCCGCTCGCGCCGCGTCCGGCCTGGCCCTGGTACTCGGTGCCGTCGTGGGCGCCGGCCTGATGGCGGTCGGTAGCGTCCTCGAGGGCGTGGTCGGGACGAACCTGATCGCGATGGGTGTGGTCATGCCGGCCCTGCTGGTGCAGGACGCCTGGCGCTACACGTCGTTCGCCCAGGGACGCCCCCTCCGCGCCGTCGTCAACGATCTCGTCTGGGCGGCCGGGATGGGCGTGGGCATCGTCCTGCTGGCCATTGGCGGGCCGGAGGCGGCCATCGGCGGGCGGGCCGCGGCCGGCGGCGCGCCGGTGATGGTCCTCGTCTGGGGTGCCGCCGCGGCGCTGGCCGCGGTGGTCGGCATCGGGCAGCATCGGGTCTGGCCCGCCCCGCGGCGGGCGCTCGCCTGGTTCGCTGGTCACCGCGAGACGGCCGGCTTCATGACCGCCGAGTTCGTGACGGTCCAGGGGGCGCAGCAGACGTCGATTCTGATCATCGCCGGGATCGGCTCGCCATCGCTCGTCGGTGCTCTGCGCGGTCTGCAGACCCTGCTCGCCCCCACGACGAACCTGGCCGTCGCGTTGATGAGCTTCGCGATCCCCGAGTTCGCCCGCCGCAGGGGCGCCCCGGCCCGTCGGATCATCCGCGCCGCCTACGCCGTGTCCGCGCTGGTGGTTGCCTCCAGCGTGCTGTGGACCCTCATCTTCCTGATCCTCCCCGACGATTTCGGGGCGGCCCTGCTCGGCGACACCTGGAGCCAGACCCGTGAACTCCTTCTCCTCGCGATGATCGCGCAGGCCGGGCCGGCGCTGTCGGTGGGACCGGTCGCCGTGCTCTACGCCTTCGGCCGGACCAGGCTCACCTTCTGGATCAATCTTTTCTTCACGCCCTTCCTGCTCTCCGGCCCGGTCACGGGCCTCCTCCTCGGCGGAGCCAAAGGGGTGATCATCGGTAACGTCATTGTGTTCTGGGCGACGATCCCGCCCTGGATCTACCAGCTCCACAAGCAGACCCGTGCCGTCGGCCGTGAGTGACCTCCCCGTCCGAGCCCGGGCGTGCTACCCGGCGGCGGACGAAGGTGTGGTCCCGGCCGGGGTCATTTCCCTGATCTTGGATCCGGCAGGCATGATGAGCGGGATCTGAGCTGCCGGACCGCACCGGGCCGGCCGTGTGAGGCCTTGGCCTTCCCCGGGAAGGTACGTCGCGGGATCGAGGAGGAGAGGAGGAGTGGCGACCTATCTGCTCGGCCTCGGTTCCGCGGTGTGTTTCGCGGTGGCCGCGGTGATCCAGCAGCGGGTTGCCTTCCGGGCGCCGCCCGATGACGTCCTGCGGCTGCGGCTGCTGCTGTGGTTGGTGCGGCGACCGTGGTGGGATGTCGGGGTCGCCGTCGCGGTGGTCGGCAGTGTGCTGGCCGCGGCGGCGCTGAGCCGGGGCGCGGTGGCCCTCGTCGAATCCCTGCAGATCTGCCAGCTACTGTTCGCCCTGCCGCTCGCCGCCCTGCTGGCGCAGCGGGCGGTGCCGCGCCGCGACTGGGCGGCGGCCGCGGCGACGGCCGGTGGCCTCGTGCTCTTCCTGATCGCCGGAGATCCGCACCCGGGCGATCCGGGGGCCGTTTCGACGTTCGGCTGGGTCCTCACCGGCGCGGTGGCCGGCGGGCTGGTGTGCGGTGCGGTGTGGGGGACGCGGCGGCTCACCGCTGCCCGGCGGGCCCCGATGCTGGCTACGGCCGTGGGCCTGCTGTCCGCGATACAGGCCGCCCTGACCAGCAGCATCGGTCACCTGCTGACCACCCGCGGGATCGATGCGGTCCTGGTGTCCTGGCAGCCCTGGTCGGTCGTGGCCACGGCGATCGTCGGTGCGTTGCTGCTGCAGAGCGCCTACGAGATGGCGCCGCTGCCGGCGTCGCTGCCCGCCGCGGTGAGCAGCGAGCCGCTGGCCGGGGTGGTGATCGGGGTGGCCCTGCTGGGCGGCGACCTGCGGCTGGCGCCCCTCGCGTTGGTCGGTGAGGTGCTCGGACTGGCCGTGATGGTCACGGGTGTCCGCACGTTGGCGACGTCTCCGCTGATCACCGGGCAGATGTCGCGGCTGGTGGCGAGGCAGGCCCAGGGGCGGCTGTCCCGGCTGGAGGAACAGGTGCACCATGACCTGGAGCGGCTGCGCGCCGACCTGCGCCGCAGCCGGCGGGCCGGCGTCCCGGGGCCGGCGTTGCGC
>NZ_CDWTMG010000140.1:0-12436 GCF_977945845.1 Frankia sp. CcMO1 | reverse complement strand
GCCGAGAACCCCGCGGCTCGCGCCGCCCGGGTCACCGAGGCCCACGACATCATCGCCGCGAGCGGAGCGGTGGCCGCCGCTGAGGAACGGATCGCCGCCCGGACCGCCACAGCGGTCGAGGCGGCGCGGCGGGCGGATCTGGACGTCACGACCCTCGCCGCCCTGACGGAACTCGCCATGGCGGCGACTTCGCGCTCACATTGAGCAACTGACCACCTCGGTTAACCGCACCATCGACCAGGAAGACCATCGACCAGGAAGCAGGTGGCAGGTGCGCACGGTGACCGGAGCGACGGATCACGTCGTCATCGTCGGGGCCGGTCTCGCCGGTCTGTCGGTCGCGCTGCGCCTGGTCGGCGCCGGCCGGCAGGTGACGGTGCTCGAGCGGGAGGCGACCCCCGGCGGTCGGGCCGGCCTGCTCGCACTGGGCGACTATCGTTTCGACACCGGACCGACCGTCCTGACCATGCCCGAGCTGATTGCCGACGCCCTGGACTGTGTCGGGGAGGATCTCGACCGCTGGCTGTCGCTGACCCGGCTCGACCCGATGTACCGGGGGTTCTTCGCCGACGGTTCGTCGCTGGACATCCGCGCCGACCCCGCCGACACCGCACAGGAGATCCGGGCGTTGTGCGGCCCGGCGGAGGCGGCCGGCTTCGAGCGGTTCGTCGGCGTCGTCACCGCGATGTTCCGCACCCAGCTGCGCCACTTCATCGACGCGCAGGTCGACTCCCCGCTGTCGTTGCTGCGCCCGCAGCTCGCCCGGCTGGCCGCCCTCGGCGGCTTCCGCCGGCTCGACACCGTCGTCGGCCGCCATCTGCGGGACCCGCGGACCCGGCGGATGTTCTCCTTCCAGGCGATGTACGCCGGGCTCGCCCCGCACGACGCGCTGGCCCTCTACGCCGTCATCTCCTACATGGACTGCGTCGCCGGGGTCTACCACCCGACCGGCGGCATGCACGCCGTTGCCGAGGCGCTGGCCGGCGCCGCGGCCAAGCACGGTGCCACCCTGCGCTACGAGACCACGGTGACGCGGGTGGAGGTGCGGGGCGGCCGGGCGGTCGCGGTGCACACCGCGGCGGGGGAGCGCATCGGCGCCGACGTGGTGGTGCTCAACCCCGACCTGCCGATCGCCTACACCGAACTGCTGCCTCCCTCGACGGCGCCGGCCCGTCTGCGCCGCCTGCGGTACTCGCCCTCGTGCTTCCTCCTGCTGGCCGGGGGGCGCGTAGAGTACCCGCACACCGCGCATCACACCATCCACTTCGGCCGGGCCTGGCGGTCGACCTTCCGCGAGATCATCGATCGCGGCGAGCTGATGAGCGACCCGTCCTTCCTCGTCACCACCCCCTCACGCACCGAACCCGCGATGGCCTCGGCCGGCGGCCACACGTACTACGTGCTCTTCCCCACACCCAACCTCACCGCCCCGCTCGACTGGTCGGTGCTGCACTCGCGCTACCGCGACGAGGTGGTCGCCACCTGCGAACGCCACGGCTACCGAGGCTTCGGCGACGCCATCGAGGTGGAGCAGGTCACCACGCCCGCCGACTGGCGGGCCCGCGGGATGGCGGCGGGCGCCCCGTTCGCGGCGGCCCACACCTTTCGCCAGACCGGCCCGTTCCGCCCCTCGAACCTGGCCCCGGGCCTCGCGAACGTCGTGTTCGCCGGCAGCGGCACCCGGCCCGGCGTCGGGGTCCCGATGGTCCTCATCTCCGGCCGGCTGGCCGCGGAGCGGATCCTCGGCGCTGACCGGGGCTACCGTTCCCGCGCCCTGCGCTGACCCGGGACGCACCCCGGCAGCCTGGCACCCCAGTGCCCCGGACATTTCCCAGCGCCGAGAAGTTGCTGAAGAGCGGCTTAGAAGAGGCATCCGGCCAGGCCGTGCCGAGTCCTTTGGCACCCTGTTCCACGATGCGGCTGGGACAATGCTGCCATGGACGAAGGGCACAGCCCGGCCGGCCTCGCCGTACCGGACACCACGTCGGACGCGGCGCTGCTCGAACGCGCCCTGTTCGAGATCAAAAAAGTGATCGTCGGACAGGACCGGATGGTCGAACGCATGCTCGTCGCCCTGCTCGCCCGGGGCCACTGTCTGCTGGAGGGCGTGCCCGGAGTCGCGAAGACGCTGGCCGTGCAGACCCTCGCGACCGTCGTCGGCGGTTCGTTCGTCCGCATCCAGTTCACCAACGACCTCGTGCCCTCCGACATCGTCGGTGCCCGCATCTACCGGGCGAGCCAGGAGACGTTCGACGTCGAGCTCGGCCCGGTCTTCGCGAACTTCGTGCTCGCCGACGAGATCAACCGGGCACCCGCGAAGGTGCAGTCGGCGCTGCTGGAGGTGATGTCGGAGAAGCAGGTCTCGCTCGGCGGGGTCACCCACCGGCTTCCCGAGCCGTTCCTGGTACTGGCCACCCAGAACCCGATCGAATCCGAGGGCGTCTACCCGCTACCGGAGGCGCAGCGGGACCGGTTCCTGATGAAGGTCAACGTCCCCTACCCGAACCCGGCGGAGGAGCTCGAGATCGTCCGGCGGATGGGCACCTCGCCACCGGTCCCCGAGCGGGTCCTGACCCCGGAGGCGCTGACCCGGCTGCAGACCCGGACCGACGAGGTGTTCGTCCATCACGCCATCATCGAGTTCGCCGTCCGGCTGGTGCTCGCCACCCGGTCCCCCGGCGAGGCGGGCCTACCCGAGCTCGAGGGCCACCTGGCCTACGGAGCCTCGCCGCGCGCCTCGCTCGGACTGGTCGCGGCGGCCCGCGCGCTCGGCCTGCTGCGCGGGCGCGACTACGTCGTACCCGACGACGTCGCCGCGGTCGCCCTGGACGTCCTGCCCCACCGCCTGGTGCTCTCGTACGAGGCGCTGGCCGAGGGGCTGACCGCGGACGCGATCGCCGCCCGGATCCTGGGCGTGGTTCCGCAGCCTCAGGTGGCGCCCCGCCAGCAGGGCCCCTCCTACCCCGCCGGTCCGCAGGCCGGCGGGTGGGGGACGAACCCGCGTTCGGGCTTCCCGGAATACCTCGACCAAGGTGCGCCCGGATGACGGACCCCGCGGGCCGGCTCCGGGCCGGCTCCATGTCGGCGACCGATCCGGCGGTGGAGCGGACCCTGCGCCGGCTCGAACTGACCGTGCTCCGCCGTCTCGACGGCATGCTCCTCGGCGATCATCTCGGGCTGCTGCCCGGTCAGGGCAGCGAGAAGGCCGAGAGCCGCGAGTACGCCGTCGGTGACGATGTGCGCCGGATGGACTGGGCCGTCACGGCCCGGACCACCGTCCCCCACGTCCACGATCTCATCGCCGACCGGGAGCTCGAGACCTGGGCGCTGGTGGACCTCACCGCCAGCACCGAGTTCGGCACCGGTACCTGGCAGAAGCGTGATCTGGCGATTGCCGCCACGGCCGCGGTCGGCTTCCTGACCGCCCGCACCGGCAACCGGATGGGCGCGATCGCGCTGACCCAGGCCGGTCCACGGGCGATCCCAGCCCGTCCCGGCCGGGACGGGCTGCGGGCGCTGCTGCACACGCTCATCACCGCGCCTCGCGGCGCGCACGACCGGCCCCGCCGCCGGCCCGACCCGGCGGCGGCCACCAACCTCGCCGCGGCGGTGGAGGACCTGCTGCACCCGCCGCGGCGCCGCGGGCTCGCAGTCGTCGTCTCCGACTTCCTGTCCACCGACCTGCGCTGGGAACGGCCGCTGCGGGTGCTCGCGGCGCGGCATCAGGTGCTCGCCATCGAGATCGTCGACCCGCTCGAGCTGACCCTGCCGCCGGTCGGGCTGCTGCCCGTCGTGGACGCCGAGACGGGGGCGTTCGTCGAGGTCCCGACGTCGTCGCGGCGGTTGCGGGAACGTTACGCCGCGGCCGCCGTCGCCCACCGCAGCGCGGTCTCGCTGGCGTTGCGCCGGGTCGGCGCCGACCATCTGGTCCTGCGCACCGACTCGGACTGGCTGGTCGACATCGTCCGGTTCGCCTCGGCGAACCGGCGCGGCCG
The DNA here is from genome assembly GCF_977945845.1 of Frankia sp. CcMO1. Classification (NCBI taxonomy): domain Bacteria; kingdom Bacillati; phylum Actinomycetota; class Actinomycetes; order Frankiales; family Frankiaceae; genus Frankia; species Frankia sp. CcMO1. The sequence continues at coordinate 8,441 of NZ_CDWTMG010000140.1, read as the reverse complement.
GGGCGCCGGCCGCCGCCCGCCCGTGGGTCGGGCCAACCAGAGTGGCACGGCGGCGCCCGCCACCAGTCGGGCAGGCACCTGATGAGCTTCCTGGCCGGGCACTGGCTGTGGCTGTACCTGGGGGTCGGCGCATTGCTGATCGCCTATGTCCTGGTCTCGGCGCGGCGGCGGGTGTATGCCGCCCGGCTGTCGTCGGCGTCGCTGCTGTCCTCGGTGCTTCCCCGCCGACCGCAGTGGTGGCGCCGTCACGTCCCGGCGGCGCTGCTGCTGCTCACCCTCGCCGGGTTGGTGTTCTCCCTGTCGCGACCGGCGCGGGCCGAGCGGGTTCCCCGGGAACGCGCGACGATCATCCTGGCGATCGACGTCTCCAACTCGATGGCGGCGACGGACATCGCCCCGACCCGGCTGGCGGCCGCCAAGCAGGGCGCCTCGGCATTCGTCGACCAGCTCCCTCCCCGTATCAACCTCGGGCTGGTCTCGTTCGCCGGCAGCGCGACGGTCCTGGTGCCCGCGTCCGCCGATCGCGAGTCGGTCCGCGCCGGCATCAGCGGCCTGCAGCTCGGTCCCGCGACCGCCGTCGGCGAAGGGATCTTCGCCTCGCTCCAGGCGATCACCACCGCCGGCAAACGGTTCTCCGACGCGGGGCAGAGCGCGCCTCCGGCCGCCATCGTGCTGCTCTCCGACGGGGAGACCACCCGTGGGCGGCCGAACAACCAGGCGATCGAGACGGCACGGCAAGCCCGTATCCCGGTGGACACCATCGCCTACGGCACCGCCGACGGAACGCTCGACGTCGGCGGTCAGGAGGTGCCGGTGCCGGTCAACGAGCAGGCGCTCCGTGACATCGCGGAGCAGACCGGCGGCTCGTACCATCGGGCCACCTCCGGCGACGAACTGCGTTCGGTCTACCGGGGGCTCGGTAGCTCGATCGGGTACCGGACCGAATACCGGGAGGTCACCACCTGGTTCCTCGGGCTGTCCCTGGGGCTGGGATTCGCCGCGGCGGCGACGTCCCTGGCGTTCGCGTCCCGGCTTCCGTGAAGGGATCGACGCCGACGAGGGGGGTCGACCGGACGTCCCGGGGCAGGTCGGCCCCGATCGGACGGGAGCCGTCGATATTCGCCTCGCTGGGTGGCTACGCTGACTAACGTGGGTCAGCTCGACGCGGCCGGAATCATCGATCCTCGACTACGTTCCTCCTACGCGCGGGCCCGGGCGCTCAATGCCGCCCACGGCCGCACGTACTACCTGGCCACCCTGCTGCTGCCAGGGTGGAAGCGGCCCCACGTCCACGCGCTGTACGGCTTCGCCCGCTACGCGGACGAGATCGTCGACGATCTCGACTCCACGCTGACCGAGGCCGAGCGGGCGCGCTGGCTGCACGAGTGGGGCGGCCGGTTCCTCGCGGCGCTGCGGGCGGGGACACCCGCCGTCGACGCCGACGCTGAGATCGTCGGCGCCGAGATCGTCGGCGCCGGGAGGGACCGGCACCGCGCGGAGGTCTCGGTGCTGCCTGCGGTGGTCGACACCATTCACCGCTTCAAGCTCGATCCGGACCATTTCGCGGCGTTCCTGGCCTCGATGGCGATGGACCTCACCGTGACGGAGTACGCGACCTGGGACGAGCTGACCGTCTACATGCACGGATCGGCCGCGGTGATCGGCCTGCAGATGGTGCCGATCCTCGAGCCGGTGGACGACAGCGCCCTGCCCTATGCCCGCGACCTGGGGATGGCCTTCCAGCTCGCCAACTTCATCCGCGACGTCGGCGAGGATCTGCGGCGCGGCCGCGTCTATCTGCCCCGGACCTCGCTGGACCTGTTCGGGGTCACCCGGGAGCAGCTGGCCGCCGGCATCGTCGACGGGCCGGTCCGCCGGCTGCTGGCCTTCGAGATCAGCCGGGCGCGGGAGCTGTTCCGCGCCGCCGAGCCCGGCATCCGCCTGCTGCACCCAACCTCACGCGACTGCCTGCGGACGGCATTCGTCCTCTACCGGGGCATCCTCGACGAGGTCGAGCGCGCCGACTACCGGGTGCTCGAACGCCGCGTGTCAGTCGGGCTCCCGCGCCGGCTGGCGGTCGCCGGGCCCGCCCTGGTCCGGGCCGCCCGGGCGCGTCGCGGCCACGGCCACGGGATGCCTCAGATCAGCTCACGGCCCCCCAGGTAGGGCCGCAGCGCCTCGGGAACGCGCACCTCGCCGTCGGCGGTCTGGAAGTTCTCCAGCAACGCCGCCAGCAGCCGTGGGGTCGCCACGGCGGTGTTGTTGAGCGTGTGCGCGAAACGCACGGTGCCGTCGGTGTCGCGGTAGCGCAGGTTCGCCCGGCGCGCCTGCCAGTCGTGCAGCGTCGAGCAGCTGTGCGTCTCGCGGAATCGGCCGAGCGAGGGGAACCAGGTGTTGATGTCGTTCATCCGGAACTTGCCGACGCCCATGTCCCCGGTGGCGCATTCGACGACCTCGTAACACAGTCCGAGGTCGGACAGGATCCGCTCGGCGGTGGCCAGCAACTCGGCATGCCAGCGGGCCGACTCGGCCTCGTCGGCGGCGCACAGCACGAACTGTTCGACCTTCTCGAACTGGTGGACGCGCAGCAGACCGCGGACGTCCCGGCTGGCGCTGCCGATCTCCCGGCGAAAGCACGGCGAGATGCCGGCGTAGCGGATCGGCAGGCGGCCCACATCGAGAATCTCCCCGGCATGCAGGCCGACAAGGGCCACCTCGGCAGTCCCCGCCAGGTAAAGCCCGTCAGCGGGGATCGCGTAGATCTCCTCGCGGGCCTTGGGTAGCATCCCGGTGCCGACGAGCGGCTCCTCCCGGACCAGGGCGGGCACCGACACAGGGATGAAGCCCAGCCCGCGCAGCAGGTCGAGCGCATAGGAATGCACCGCGCGCTCCAGCATGACCATGTCACCGACGAGGGCGTACGCCCGCTCCCCCGCGACCCGCCGGGCCCGGGCGAACTCCGCCCACCCTCGTTTCTCGGCCAGTGCCGTGTGGTCGAGCGGGGTGAAGTCGAACTCCGGCGGCTCGCCGACGGTCCGCAACACCACGTTGGCCGACTCATCGGCTCCCACCGGCGCACCCGGCCACGGGATGCCCGGCACCAGCAGCATCAGCTCGGACAGCCGGGCCCCGGTCCGGGCCAGCTGCTCGCGCAGGTCCTTCAGCTGGCGGTCGAACGCCTCGTGCTCGGCCCGCAGCTCGGCCCGCCGGGCCGCGTCGGCCCCGGCGAACTGCTTCGCGAAGCTCTTGCGCCGAGCCTGCGCCTCGTCCACCTCGAACTGCAGTTTGCGATTGTCCCGGTCGAGCTGTAGCAGTTCATCGACATCCAGATCAATGCCTTTGGCCGCGACCGCGTCTTTCACGGCCTGCGGATTCTCCCGGATAAAGCGCTTATTGAGCATAGAATCGCGTCAGCCTCTGATCGGTACCGCATTGTGCTTTGCGGTAACGCTACCAGCCGTCCGGCCCGCTCACCGGTCCGCTCCCGGCCCGGTAGGCACCCGCCCCGGCAGGCACCATGCGGGGCGATCCGCCGCTCACCGGTTACGGTGCACAGACCACGCCAGAACCAGACCGCACCAGAACCAGACCATGCCAGAAGCAGCAGACCACATCAGAAGCGAGGGAGGCCGGCGACGGTGGCCAGTTCGAGGGAGCGACGTCAACGCGAGCTCGCCGAGGCCCGGGCGGCCCGACAGACGGAGCGGCGCCGGCTCGCCCATCGCCGCCGTCAGCAGCGGCTCGCGGTCGTCTCCGGATTCATCGCGATCGTCGTCGCGGCGTCGACGATCGCCGCGATCCTGCTCACCGGCAAGGACGACCACCCCGACGTGGCCGCCGCCGGTGTCACGACCACACCCACCGCGACCGCACCCACCGCGACCGAGCCAACACAATCGGCCGCCCCCCGGCAGACCAGCAGGGTCGGGCAGTGCACCTACACCTCCAACGGGGAGACCCCGGCCCGCGGCGCCACCCTGCCGGCGGCCGCGGCCACCGTCGACACGTCCCCGGCGACAATGGTGATCACCACCGGCGCCGGCACCATCACGGCCGCCTTGGACGCTCAGAAGGCACCATGCACGGTGCACGCCCTGCGCACGCTCGCCGGCGCCAGGTACTTCGACGGCACCGCGTGCCACCGCCAGACCGGAGGCGCCGACGCGGGCATCTCGGTCCTGCAGTGCGGCGACCCCACCGGCACCGGCAACGGCAGCCCGGGGTACGGGTACGCCAACGAGAACACCCAGGGCGTGACCTACGACCGAGGCGTGCTGGCGATGGCGCACAGCCAACTGCCGGACAGCAACGGCAGTCAGTTCTTCATCAACTACCAGAACCCGACCCCGCAGGGCGCGGCGGCGCTCGCCGGCAATTACACCGTCTTCGGGAAGATCACCAAGGGACTCGACGTGCTCGACAAGCTCACCGGGCCCGGCGTCGAGGGCGGCGGCTCCGACGGTGCCCCGGCGAGCAAGCCGAAGATTCTTTCGATCACGATCGCCCAGGGCGGCTGACCCGCCGGTCAACCGGCCCAGCGGCGGATGGTGTCGATGCGGGCCTGGAGCTGCGCAGCGGTGGCCTGGCCGCTCGGCGGGCCGCCACAGGTCCGGCGCAGCTCGGCGTGGATCATCCCATGGGGCTTGCCCGTGCGGTGGAAGTGTGCGCCGACAAGCCGGTTCAGCTCCTTGCGCAGCTCGCCGATCACCTCGTGCACGGGCCGGGTAGCCGCCTCGGCCGCCGGCTGCACGCCCTCGCGGGCCGGCGGGACGGCCGGGACCGAATCGTCGGCACGGGCGGCGGCACGGCGCGTGGCGGCCTGCTGGGCAGCCTCCCGCTGGCGCAGCAGGACCGCGACCTGATCGGGCTCCAGCAGGCCCGGCAGGCCCAGAAAGTCCTCCTCCTCGATGGACCCGGGGGCCGCCGGGGTGCCGAACTCGCCGCCATCGAAGATCACTCGGTCGAGATGGGCCGAGGATCCCAACGCCGTGAACAAGGTGTCCGGCTTGTCGGGGGTGTCTTTGCGCCGGTTGGCGTCCCGCAGCGCGTCGTCGTCAAAGGCGTCCGGATCGCGCGGGGACTTCTCCAGAGCGTGGTCCCGCTGGACCTCCATCTCGCCGGCTAGCGCCAGCAGGGACGGCACGCTCGGGAGGAAGACCGACGCCGTCTCCCCGTGACCGCGGCCCCGAACGAACCGCCCGACGGCCTGGGCAAAGAACAGCGGGGTCGACGCCGAGGTCGCATAGACCCCGACCGCGAGGCGGGGCACGTCCACGCCCTCACTGACCATCCGTACCGCCACCATCCACCGGTCGGCCGACCGGCGAAAGTCGGCGATCTTGGTCGACGCGGTCGGGTCGTCGGAGAGGATCAGCACGGGCGAGGTGCCGGTGATCCGGGTGAGCAGCACGGCGTAGGCGCGCGCGGCCGCGTGATCCGTGGCGATGACCAGCCCGCCCGCGTCGGGCATGCCGCCGGCCCGCACCTGGGACAGCCGGGTGTCGGCGGAGGCGAGCACCGCCGGCATCCAGTCCCCGCCCGGATCGAGCGCGGTGCGCCACGCGGCGGCGGTCTGCTCGTTGGTGAGCGGCTCCCCGAGCCGGGCGCTCAGTTCCGCGCCGGCACTGGTCCGCCAGGTCATCTCACCCGAGTAGGCAAGGAAGAGCACCGGGCGGACGACCCCGTCGCGCAGCGCCTCGGCATAGCCGTAGGAGGAGTCCGCGATGCTGCGCATCACCCCGTCGGGGCCCGGCAGGTAGGTGACGAAAGGGATCGGGTTGACGTCGGAGCGGAACGGAGTACCAGTCAGCGCGAGGCGCCGCGCGGCCGGGGTGAATGCCTCCCGGATCGCCTCACCCCATGACAGCGCGTCACCGGCGTGATGGATCTCGTCCAGGACAATCAGAGTGCGGCGCGCGGCGGTCCGGGCGCGGTGCAGGGTCGGATGCGCCGCCACCTGGGCGTAGGTCACGGCGACACCGGTGTAGTCGGAGGATGTCACCCCGGCCGAGTTGCGGAAGTCCGGATCGAGGTCGATACCAACCTCCGCCGCGGCCACGGCCCACTGGCGTTTGAGGTGCTCGGTGGGCGCGACGACGGTGATCCGACTGATCTCGCCGGCAGTGAGAAGGTCGGCGGCCACCTGCAGGGCGAAGGTTGTCTTCCCGGCCCCCGGGGTGGCGACCGCCATGAAGTCCCGGGCGCCCGACGACGACCGTGACCGGTGGGTCTCCAGGGCCGCACGCTGCCACGCGCGCAGCGGTCGGGCTGGGGGAACGGGACGTCGTGGACGAGGGCTTCGGTCGAGGGGGCCGGCTCTCACGCCATCACACTCTAGAAGGCGACACTCGGCGAAGACGCTGGCGGTCGCAGGCGCGTCGGAATGACCACACTTTTGCCGTAGATGGTCCCGAAGGGACCACGCCCGAGCATGACCGTCTTATCTCACAGAGGGTTAAGCTCCTGGAGTCAACCGATTGACTTCGGAGGCTCCGATGCAGCTCACGACCGGTCCTTCGGCAGTTCTCCGCGCACCGGTGGCCTCCGCGCCAGCACCTGAGGTATCCGGTGGCGGCAGGATGCCCGCCACCCGCACACCCAACATCCGGCTGCGGCTGAGCCGGGAGGAACGGGGCTGGTCGCAGGAACGGCTCGCCACCGAGATCCGTCGGTTCTCCGTCATCCACGAGGGTCGCGAGGCCGGGGTGACCGGCAACATGATCTGCAAGTGGGAGAAGGGCGACAAGAAACCGAGCCTGCGTTATCAGCGGTTGTTGCGGGCGCTATTCGGCCGGTCGTCGGCGGAGCTCGGTTTCGTGGACGACGAAGCGATTCCCGCCGCCACCGGAGCACCGCTGGGCGGAACCAGTCAGGGTACGGCCGTCGCCGCGTCGATGAACCTTGAACAGGCGGCCTGCGAGACGGGCGCCGCGGGCACACTCGTGCTTCACCCCGGCGCCGACATGATCGACACGAACGGTATGCCCGTGGAACGTCGGGACTTTCTCCGGCTCTTCGCCGCGGCGGGCAGCGTCGCCGTCGTGCCCATGAACGGCGTCACGGACACCCCGCCCTGGGAGCGCCTCTCGGCGGCGCTGCGCCGCCGCAGCACGGTGACCCCGGAGCTCGCCGACGAGCTGGGCCAGCTCACCGCGGGGCTGTACGGCCTGGAGGAGCGCGTTCCCGCCCGGATCCTGATACAGCGGGTCACCGGGCATCTGAGCAGGCTCAGTCAGCTGCTGGAGACCATGAGCCGGTCCCCGGTGCGCCGTGAGCTGACCTCCACCGCCGGGGAGACGGCGGCGCTCGCCGGATGGCTCTCGTTCGACATGAACGACCTGCCCGCGGCCGTCGCCTACTACCGGGTGGCCATCGAGGCCGCCCGCGAGGCCGACGACAACGCCCTGTGGGCCTGCGTGCTCGGTTACGAGAGCTACCAGACCGCCAGCCGTGGCCGCCACGACCAGGCCTGCGCGCTGCTCGGTGAGGCCCAGCGACGGGCCGCCACGGGCAGCACGGTGATGACCAGGGCCTGGCTGGCTGCCCGGGAGGCTGAGGAGCAGGCCGCCCGCGGCGAGGGCCGGGCGGCGCTGGCCGCCCTCGACCGTGCCCAGGATGCCTTCGACCGGGGTGAGAGCAACGGGGACCGGGTCTGGACGCAGTTCTTCGACCGGGGCCGGCTCGATGGCCTGAAGGTCACCACCTACACGCGGCTACGGCGACCCGCCGCGGCCTACGCCGCGGCCACCGAGGCACTGCGGGCGGCCGCTCCCGGTGCGACGAAGAAGCGGTCGTTACTGATGAGCGACATCGCGGAGGTGCACATCCAGCGGCGGGAGATCGAGGCGGCCTGCCACTTCGCGGCCGAGTCCCTCGCGATCGTGGCCCAGACGGACTTCTCGCTGGGCCTGGCCCGTATCCGCCGCGCCCGGGAGCACCTGCGGCCCTGGCAGCACACCCAGGCCGTGCGCGGGTTCGACGAGCAGCTGCGGGCACTCACCTGACGGTGGGTGCCGTCTCGGCGCTGATCCAGCCCAGATAGTCGGCATGGCCGGCGACGATCGGCGTCGCAATGATCTCGGGATTTTCGTAGGGGTGGAGGACCACGAGCCGCTCATGTAGCTCGTCGAATCGTTCGGTGGTCGTTTTCGCCAGACAGAGCCATTCCTCGGCCTGCTCGATCTGGCCCTTCCAGCGGTAGGTGCTGCTCATCGGCCCGATCACCTGGAAACAGGCGACCAGACGCGCCTCCACCAGGAGCCTGCCGATACGGTCAGCGCTTTCCCAGGAGTCGATACTCATGATGACCTGAAGGTAACCCACGCGCACTCCCATCTCTAAAACGATGGATACGCAAGATACCCTACATCGATCAGTGGCGGTAGCCGTTGAATTTACGGTGTCCGGTAGGATCGTCCGTATTCTCCGCGCCCCATGCCGGG
>NZ_CDWTMG010000139.1:0-12496 GCF_977945845.1 Frankia sp. CcMO1 | reverse complement strand
GCTGCAGGCCGCGCCGCCGATCGGCGCGCGGGAGCCGGTCGGCCGCGCGATCGCCGAGCTCGCCGCGCCCGAGGGCCACCTGGCCGTGCTGTCCGCAGTGCCACTCGGCACGCTGCGTGAGCTCAGCGGGCTGACCGCCGCCGCCGACCCGGGACTCGACGAGGAGTGGCTGCCGGTCGTCGCGGCGGTCCGGCCGCATGTCGCCCGGCTGGAGGCCGTGCAGCTCGCCGCGCTCGTCGGGGATGCACCGTCCCTGGCACCGACCTCGAGCGCGCCGGGCGACCACTGGCGTACGGCGGCGCTGGCCGACCTGCGGGCCTCGCGGACCGCGCCGGGCGGGAATCCGCGTGCGGCGCTGCCGCGGTTCATCGCCGGATACGGGCTCGGGGACGTGTGGTCGGCACAGCCCGACGTGCTGGTGGCAACCGGGCTCGTGGACAGCTGGAGTGAGTCGGTGCCGCGGTCCCGGCAAACCACGACGGCCGCGTTCGGGTTCAACGCACCGGCCGCGAGGCCGCCGCAGGCGATCCTGCTGGCGGTGCCGCCCGATCTCTCGGCGTCGTACGGGGTGGGGGCCACGACCGAGGGGCTCGTCGCGGTGCTCGCGGACACCCGGCTGCTCGCGCACGCGCGGGCCGGGCGGCCCGAGCACCTCGGCGGGCTGCAGGCTGCGGTGCCGACAGTCCTGCTCGAGGGCACAGGGCAGACCGGGTTCAAGGTTGAGGGGACGTCGTTCTGATGGCCGACCGCTACGACGTCCACCGCCGGATCGAGCCCGACCCGACCCGGCGCTCGCTGGCCGCCGGCTTCGCCGCGGGCGTGCACGACCCGGTGTGGTTCCTGTCCCGGCAGTGGCAGATGGGCGAGCACCAGGGCGAGAACGCGACCACGCCGGTGCTCGTGACGTTCTCGGCGTCGTCGTCGCCGGTGCAGCCCGCGCCGGACGACCCGGCCGGCGACCCGACGGTGGTGCCGGCCGAGGCGCTCGTCGAGTCCGAAACGGACAGCTGGTGGACTCTGGGACGGCGGGTGCGAGTGGGTGCTGCGCTGGACCTCGACCCGTCTACTGTGGACCCTGCCTACCTGCTGGTGGATCCGCCGCCGCCGTATGAGGGGCTGGCCGGTGCGCTCGACGGGCTCGCCGCCTGGCGGGATCCCGAGCCGCTGGGGCTCACCGCGACGGACTTCGCTGGGATTCCCGGTGTGCCGCCGTTGCGGTGGGACCCGGCGGAGCTGGTCTACACGGCCGAGTTCCCGGTAGGGGACACGACGCTCGCGCTGCCGCGGCACCGAGGCGGGCGGGTCGACTGGTTCTCCGGCTCCGGCGCAGGGCCGGTGTCGCTCGCCGCGGCGGCCGAACGGCGGGCGTACCCGGTGGCGTTGCACTACCCCGGCGCGCCGAACAGCCGGTGGTGGGAGATTGAGGACGCGGCGGTCGACATCGGCGGCTACCCGCCGGACAGCAGCCACGTCGCGACCACGCTGCTGCTGGAGCTGATTTCGACGCACGGCGACGACTGGTTCCTGTTCCCCGTCGATGCGGCCGCCGGGTCCGTGCTCACGCTGCCCTCGGTGGTTGTGACCGACTCGTTCGGTGACTCGTACGCGGTGGCGCCGCCGCCAGACTGGTACCTGTTCCGGACCTCCGGGCTCTCGCCGTCCTCACTGGTCGTGTGGCTGCGGGCGGTCACGCCCGTCGAGGAGGTACTGCTGGGCCTGGACGAGTACGCGAACCTGCTGTGGGCGGTCGAGCGGCGGCTCGACGGCCACGCGGTGCCGGCGCAGCCGCCGGCGTCCGTGCTGCCGCACGTGGAGCCCGCGTCCTACGTTTACGCCGCCGGGCGGGACGCGGCCGTGCACTGGCACCCGTACGAGGTCGACGACCGGCGCCGCTTCGTGCAGCGCCGGCTGGCCGACCCGTCCGGTCCCGACCCGGTCCTGTTGCCGGCGGCCGCAGCCGAGGTACTGCGCGTCCGCGGTCCCGGCGGCGAGACCGTCCATGAGATCGAGCCAGCCACGATCCCGTCGATCGGCGTCACGCTGACCCGCCGCCGCCGGTTGGCGCGCGACACGTCCGGCGCCCCGATCCTCTGGTCCCAGCGCCAGCGCACCCCGTTCCTCCGCCCACCCACGAGAGCGACCCGCTTCGACGTCCTGGCCGAGGACGCCCCGCCAGGCTAGAAGGCTTGGGCGGGCGAAGCCGCGAAGGATGGGTCAAGTTCTGGGTAGGCGGGTCAGGCTGCGAGGCCGGCGTGCTGGATGAGCTGGTCGACGGCTTTCTGGTAGGTGTCAGCTGCTTTGCGTAGTGGCGGTGGGTCGGAGCCTGTCAATCCCGGTGAGACATCAGGCGGCTTGGTCTGTGGGTAGCGTCTCCTCGGTCTCGATGATCGCTGGGGGCTGGTTGATCCATTATGGCCACGGCCGCGACGAGACCCGCGGTATCAAGGCCGCCACCGTCGCCCACCTCGACTTCCCGCACGCGGCCCAGGCGATCCGTATCCACCGCTGGCGCCGGGTGAAAGGCAGGCCGGCGACCCGCGAGACCGCCTACGGGATCACCAGCCTTACCTTCGAGCAGGCGCCGGCCGCATTACTCGCGCTGTTCGCCCGCCAGCACTGGCACATCGACATCTGTTCATCAGACTGCACCTGTGAGTAGCCAAGAACCCGATCAGGGGCCGACAATCGGGCGTGAGGGGCTGCTGCGGCTGGTCGAGGTGGTTGAGCGGTTGCAGGCCCGTGGCCGGCAAGGAGGTGGGGCACCATGGACGGCGGAGACGACGGGCGCCCCAGATCCAGGCAGAGCCGGATGTGGCGAGTCTGTGGACGGGGCTGCCGGTGGCCAATCGCCGGACGGCGGTGTACTGGCTGGCGCTGATCGCTCGCAAGAGTCTGCCGTCGCGGAGCGAGGCGGCGAACCAGCAGGCCCCGGCGGCACCGAGCTCGGAGAGTGACCGGTGACCACGGTGATGCCGTGGGAGCGGTCGGGCGGCAAGGTGACCTGTCGCCATACCGACCGGCCGGCGGTGGTGTATGTGCGCCAGTCCACCCGCGGGCAGGTGCTGGGGCACGGTGAGTCGACGCGGTTGCAGTACGCGTTGGTGGACCGGGCCGTGGCGCTGGGCTGGACGGCGTCGCGGGTCCAGGTGATCGACGATGACCTGGGCAGGTCCGGGGCGAGCGCGGTCGACCGGGCGGGGTTCCAGCGGCTGGTAGCCGAAATCTCTTTGGGGCACGTCGGGCTGGTACTGGGCACGGAGATGTCGCGTCTGGCACGCTCGGGGAAGGACTGGTACCAGCTGATCGAGTTGTGCGCGCTCGGTGGTGCGCTGCTGGCGGACGTCGATGGCGTGTACGACCCGGCCGAGTACAACGACCGGTTGCTGCTGGGGTTGAAAGGGACGATGTCCGAGGCCGAGCTGTATCTGATCAATCAGCGGATGCAGGCCGGGCGGGTGAACAAGGCCCGCCGCGGCGAGTTGGCCATCGCGCTGCCGGTGGGGTATTGGCGTCGTCCGTCGGGCGAGGCGGTGCTGGACCCGGATGAGCAGGTGCAGTCCGTGGTGCGTCTCTGGTCTTCGCGAAGTTCGCCGAGCTCGGTTCGATCCAGGGCGTGATGCGTTTCCTGGTCGAACACGGCATCCAGATCGGGATCCGGGCCCGCTCGGGCTCCGACAGGGGCGAGCTGGTGTGGAAACGGCCAGCCCGCGCCACCCTGACCTGCATGCTCGGCAGCCCGATCTATGCCGGGGTCTACGTGTATGGGCGGCGGCGGGTCGATCCTTCCCGCCGCCGCCCCGGGCATCCCAAGGCCGGGCTGCGGCGGATGGAGCGCGCCGAGTGGCTGGCCTGGATCGAGGACGCGTTGCCCGCCTACATCACCGTGGCGCAGTACGAGGCCAACCAAGCCCGCCTGGCCGCGAACCAGCCACACGCCGACGTGCCCGGCGCGGTGCGCTACGGCCCGGCGCTGCTGGCGGGGCTGCTGCGCTGCGGCCGATGCCGCCGCCGGATGACGGTGGCCTATCACATCGACGCCGGTAAACCCCGCACCAGCTACAACTGCACCGGAGCCCGCGCCGACTACGGCGGCCCGCACTGTCAGCACCTCAGCGGCCGCTGTCTGGACACCTTCATCACCGCCCGGCTGCTGGCCGCGCTGACCCCGGCCGCCGCACAGGTCAGCATCGCCGCAGCCGAACAGCTCCATGCCGACCGGGCCGCGCTGAACAAGATCTGGACCCAGCGGCTGGAACGTGCCCAGCAGGCCGTGGACCACGCCCGCCGCTGCTATCAGCTGGCCGAGCCCGAGAACCGCCTGGTGGTCCGCCAGCTGGAAGCCGACTGGGAACAAGCCCTGGCCCACCACCGGCAGCTCACCGAGGACTGGCACCGCTTCCAGCACACCGCCCCCGTGCCCTTGACCGCCCCTGACAAGCAGGCCATCGCCGCCGCGGCAGCCGACCTGCCCACCCTCTGGAACGCACCGACCACCGACAACGCCGACCGCAAGCAGATCATCCGCGCCGTCATCGACGAAATCATCGTCACCGTCCGTGGCCGCAGCGAACTGGTCGACGTCACCATCTGCTGGGCCGGCGGGATGACCACCACCGGGGTGCTCCGCCGCCTCCTCCAACGCTTCGAAGACCTCAGCTACTACCCCCAGCTCACCGCCCGCGTGATCGAGCTCGCCCGCCGCGGCCTGGATCCTCGCCAGATCGCCGATCAGCTCAACACCGACGGTTTCCGCCCCGCCCGCGATGACGGCCCGATCCGCTGGCGACTGGTCGACCAGGTCCTGCGCCGCGCCGGACACCCGATCACCCACCACCACCGGCCACTGCCCGTCCACCCCGACGAGGCACCCGGCGCACACGAGTGGTGGCTCGCGGATCTAGCCGCCCACCTCGGCGTCACCACCGGAACCATCCACCGCTGGCGCCAGCAAGGCCGCATCCGCGGACGCCAGGAGACCCGCCATCCACACCGCTGGATCCTGCACGCCAACCCCATCAAGATCACCGAGCTGGCCGCCTACCTGAACAAGATCCGAGGCCGAACCACCCGCGTCCACCCCCGCTTCGCGGGCGGCCATCCCCCGACAGTTGAGCACCACAGGTGCACCCTGCTTGACAGTTCGAGGGCTGCCAGCATTACGTCCGCGATGTCACTTTCGGTGAGGATGCTTCCACCGGCAGGACCGGCCGGGCCCCCGCAGCCCTCGCGATCTTCCGAGGTGCTGTGATCACCGCGATCCGCGCCGCGGGCTACCGCTCTCCGCCACCGACCCCGGCGAGCAGATCCGCAGGCAGGTTGCCGGGGCAGTGGAGATCTACGGTCGCGCGGCTGGGCTGCTCGACGTGGTCCGCAGCGCGGCGGCGGCCGAGCTCGATCTCGCCGAGGTCTGGCAGACCAACATCGACCAACGCCGCGCCGTCCAACGAGCCTTGCCGCGGAACGCGTGTTCGACGCGGTGGTTCTTACTGTGGTGTGTCAGGTCCACGAGCTGGTCCGTCATGTTCGCCCCCTTCTGGGGGGTTTACTGGCGGGCGGCAATGCATCCCACGGGTGAACGGGCTGAGTGTCCGTCAACGGCCGGTCGGCGTGACGAGTTCGGAGCGGACGCCCGCGAGTTCGTCGAAGCCTGCCCTGGTGTCGGTGGTGAGCAGCACCCGACTGGTGGCGGCCGCGGTCGCCGCGATCGCCATGTCATATGCTGATCGCGGCCGGCCACTGGCCATCGCGGCCACGGCAAGACGCGCATGCACCCGCGCGACACCGAGCGTGTAGGGCTCGATCGGGAGACTCGACAGAATTGCCTCCACGCGGACGGCGCACGCCTGCCGGCGTGCCTCGTCCGCACGTTCGACACCGACGAGAAGCTCCATCGCGGTCACCGCGGCGATCGCGGCGTCGTCGAGCCCGAGGAGCGCGTCGACGTCAAGCGTGCCCCGTTCGAGCGCGATGAGCACCCCGGTGTCGAGGATTACGCGTCTCGCCATCCGCGCACCTCGCTACCGAATGCCACGTCCAGCTCGGCATGGGTCCGCTCCAACTCGTCTGCGAAGCCGACGTCAGCCGGGTTGTCGCGCAGTGCGGCCCTCAACCGGTCCGCCGACGTCTGCCGTTCCGGGACAAGCCGGCCGACCGGCACACCGTCGCGTGTGATGACCACTGTCTCGCCGTGCTCGACGGCGTCGAGGATGTTCGCGAAGCTGCGTGCCGCCTGGGTAGCAGTCACCGTGACCATGATTACATACTATCTGATCTGAGAGCGCAGGCTCGTTCGGTGGCGCAGCGGGCGGCCGGACCCACCAGAGGTGCGGAACGTGTGTTCGATTCGATGGGCGAGGTTGCCGGCTGGGTGCTCACGGGGCATCGCCCCTGGTCGGGAGCCTTGTGGGGACCGGTCGGACGGTGATCTCAGGTCCCTGGGCCAAGATCAGGCGGTTCTTATTGTGACACGTTAGGTCCACCACGGCTGACCTGTTGGTATTACCGGCAGTGACGCCCTCTTTGATCGTTATGTAGCCAACCGTGTAGCCCAGCCGCTACGAGCGTTCGTCGGAGTCGCCCGAGTCCGGCCGGTCGTCTGGCTCGCCGCCTTGGCTGTCCGCGTCATCGTCAGACGCCGTCATCAGCTTGTCCATCGCGTCGGACGCGGCGCGCAGGCGATCCGGGAGGGCATGACCGTAGCGATCCATGGTCATGCGCATGGTGGCGTGGCCGAGGATCTCCATGACGGTGCGGGGTTCGACGCCGGCTGCCAGGAGAAAGCTTGCGCAGGCGTGGTGGAAGTCGTGGAGCCGAAGCGTGGGAAGGCTCGCCCGCCCGCGCAGCTGCTGGACGCGGCGCGTCACGTTGCGCGGCTCCATCAGCGTGCCGACCGTGGACGCGAAGACGAGACCGTTCTCCTTCCAGGCCGTATCCGCGTCCGCGCACTCCTGCTCTTGATGCTTCTGGTGCCGCCGGAGCGCCTCGACCGTCGTTGCCGGAATCGGTACCGGGCGCCGCGAGCCCCGCGTCTTCGTCTCGACCAGGCGGAGCGTGTCGGAAACGCGCTGCGCCGAGCGGACGACGCGCAGCGTCCCCGCGTCGAGGTCGACATCGTCCCAGCGGAGGCCAAGCAGTTCGCCACGGCGTAGGCCCATCGTCAGCGCGACCACGAACAGCGATTCGAGCCGATCGCCGGCCCCGACGTCGAGGAATCGGCGCGCCTGCTCCACCGTCAGCTCCCGCGGTTCCGCGTCGCCCAGCTTGGGAGCCTGGACCGACTTCGCGACGTTGCGGCTCACCAGGTCCATCCGTTCCGCGTCGGTGAGCACCGCCCGCAGGACGGCGTGAACCTTGGCCAGGCTCGCCGGCTTCATCGAGTCCCGGCGAGCAGCATGCAGCCGGCGGACGTCAGCTGGGGTGAGCTTGTCCAGCCTGACCTTGCCGAGGACCGGCACGATGTGCCCGTCGATCGCGTACCGGTAGCGCGTCAGCGTCGACGGCCGCGTACCGTCGTGCGCCTTGATCTCGTCAAGCCAGTAGGCCATCCACTGCGCGACCGTCTGTGGCTTCGCGGCGAGGTCCTGGCCCTTGTCGGCCGCTTTGCGCAGCTCCGCCATCTTGTCGCGGGCTTCCTTCTGCGTCCGGGCGTAGACCGTCAGGCGACGCCGCTTGCCGTCGATCCACCCGAGGTCGACGACACCGACCCAGCGGTTGTCGCTGGCCCGCTGGTAGAGCCCACCCTCGCCGTGCGCGCGTCGACTCTTCTTCTGGTCCGCCGCCGTCTGGTTGTCCGGGTCGTTCTTCTTCTCGGCCATCAGTCGGCGTCCAGGGGGTTTCCGTCAGGCCATTCGATGTTGTCGCACCACGCGCAGCCGTAGCGGCTGTCGCCCATGTCGCAGGCGAACTTGGTCTCCCCCTCGGGCTGCGGGTAGAGCCGACCCTGTTCCGCGCGGGCACGGTCGAGATGTTCCCGGAGAGCCTGTTGCAGGCTCATCGTCGGGTGTCCGTAGTGGTCAGTGGGCATGGCGAAGAAAGCTTCTTGCCGGAAGAAAAACGGGAAGAGTCACGCGGGCCGCGGGTGGCGTCGCCCGGTGCAGGTGGGTGTTCCGTTCTCTGGCGCGGGGATGGTCTGCCGGGGCGCCGCCCGCGTCCAGGGCGCTACGCGTCGCTACGCGATCGGCCTTCGGCCGACCCTGGACACGTCCGACACCCCGACAGCTTCAAGCGCCACCAGAGAACGGAAGAAAAATGGGGGAGGAGCAGGCAGAACAGCCGCTACGGGCGGGTAGCCCTTGCCGCCGCCGGCCCCGCCGAGGGGTTCACGGACGCCGGAAGCGCCGCCGAATCCCCGGGCACCTGCCGAAAGACGAGCACCGCGTTCACGTCGCCGAAGTGCTCCGTGAAGAACGCATCCGCGGGCAGCGTGCCGAGGATCGCCATCAGGTCGCCGACATCGGCCCCGGGACGGATCGTCAGCACGAGCTCCCCAGTAACCCGGGTGCGCATCGCGATCAGAGGGGACTCGCCATCACCAGGGGTCCGCCACGCGCCGAAGCCACCAGACGAGAAAATGGGCATGGGTCTCAACTCCTGTGCAGTCAGGATTGGGATCAAGGTTCCGGTTGGTGTTGGCGCACTCACCGGAACCGCTACTGCCTACAGTAGGCATGAGGTAATGGCTCGTCAAGCTATGATGTGCCCATGTCGACGATCAAGCTCATGGGTGCGGCGGAGATCGCCCAGATGCTGAACGTGAGTCCGTCGCGGGTTCATCAGATCCTCCGCGACGATCCGGCCTTCCCCGATCCGGTGGCCGTTCTGAGCATGGGGAAGGTCTGGAACGCCGAGGACATCGAGCGATGGCACGCCGCGCGCCAGGCGCCACGACCAGCCAAGGGCCAGGGCCGGACGGATCAGTGGACGTTGGATGACCTGCACCAGGCGCTTGATCGCTATGAACAGATACTCGTGTCCAGCGGACGGACGCCGAGCACGATTCAGACGTACGTGGACCGCCCCCGACGATTCCTCCGGTGGCTCGCAGGCGACTACGACCCCCTGAGTAGCTGACGGCAACCACTCTCGGGGACGCAGCCACCCCCCGACCTGGCACGGGCATCGGTCAGGCAGCCTGCCCCTCGTCGAGGCCCCGCAGCCGCCGGACGAACGCATCGAGCGCCGCCCGCGGGATGCGCCGTGACCGGCCGATCCGCACCGATTCCAGGTCGCCCGCGGCGAGCAGTTCATACACGGTGCTCCGGCCGACCGCGAGGATCTCCGCGGCCTCAGCCGGGGTGAGCAACAGCTTGGTCATCCATACCTTCCGGACCATCGCGACGGCGGATCAGGCAGCGTTCGCGGTCACCGGTGGGCCGGTTGCCGGAAGCCCGCCGGAGGCCGGACGCCGATCCCGGTCGAGTTGGGCACGCCAGGCGTGGCGTTGCGCGACTGCCTGGAGAAGCAGGTGTTCGCGTCGAGGTGCGTCCGGATCGCCGGGACGGAGCAGCGTCCATATCGTCCGGGCCGGATCATGCTCGCCGACCGGACCGCTTCCGGTCTGCCCGAGCGATTCGAGCTGCGCCTGGACCCAGGCGAGCCGATCGGTCCGATGATCGGCCAGCGTCTTGCCGGACCAACGCCGCGAGACGAGCACCCGCCGGCCGCCGAACCCGAGGGTCTCCCGCCGGTGCGCCTTCCCCCGACACCGGCCCGGGACGAGGCCCGGTTTCGGGTTGCGCGGCTGGACGCCGTAGCGCAGCCAGTTCCCGCAGGTGGACGAGCACGGTTCGTACCGCAGCGCGTCCGCGAGCCGTTCGACGTGGCGCCGCTGAGCGTCGGTCGTGGCAGCGTGGCAGGCGTCGAGGCTTTTCACGAGGTACTTGGTCAGGTAGCCGATCATCCGGCCGGTGTGCGCCGAGTTCGCCGTCACTCCGTCTGCCCGGAGTTGGGGACCGAAGCGGACGACGTGCGCGGGTTCGTCGTTCTCGCCGATCGCGTCGAGTGCCTCGTCCCATGTCGGCAGCGGCGCGCCGGTGGCCGGGTCACGGTAGCCGCCGGCCGCCTCGTCCCACACCGGTGGTCGGTCGTCGCCGTAGGCCGGCCGGTCACACGACGGCCACCACACCTGCTGATAGCTCGCCGCCGCCACCTGACGCAGCACCACCCTCGGGATCGTGCCCCGGATCGCCGCGTGCAGGTGCGGGGCGAGCCGCCGTTGCGGTTCGAGCGCGGCGAAGTACTGCACATCCCAGCCCACGGCTCGGCGGAGGTTCTGCCAGAACCGGTCGATCAGCTTCGGGAAGTGGATCGCGTCCCGCGCCGCCCGCTGGTAGTCGTAGGAGTCCGGATCGACCGGGGTGCCGTCGGAGGTCACCCGCCCGTAGGTGTCGCAGGTCAGCGTCAGGAACATCGACGGCCGCCACACCGTCCCGTCCGCCGCCTCGTACGTCCGCCCGACGGTCCGCCGGTCGACGGGCAGCCGGGGCAGGTCTGGTGCGTCCTGCCGACGGCGGGTCGAGCGGACCCGTCGAGGACGCTCCCGATCCTCCGGAGGCGCCCGCCCCCGCCCGCCCAGTGCATTGAGTTCCTCGTCTACTTGGCCGATGAGTTCGTCGATCTCGGCCACGCCGGCCGCGTCCCCGGCACGGTCGGCATCGCGGCGGAACGCCTCCAGGTCCGCGCGGAAACCGGCAAGAACCTTCGCATCGTCGGACGGAGGATCCGGGTCGGGAACCGGTTCGTCCTCCAGATGCCACCCCGCCTTGCACTGCGCCATCCGCAGCCGCCGCGCCCGCTCCGCACACGACGGGCACTTGCTCGCCAGGGTGGCGCCGCACGGCACCGGGACGATCTCTGTTTCACCGGTGTGGAGGTTCGTCCGCCGCATCGCCATCGGCCGCACACACACCCCGTTCTCCAGAGCGACGGCTTCGACGACCTGGCGGGCCAGCGGCAGACGCATCCGCGCGGCCCGGGAACCGGGGCGATCATCACGATCGTCACGGCCGGGAGCGTCGAGGGTGGTCGGGGAGGTTGGGGTCACGCAACCTCCCCGAGGTCGAACAGATCGCCGGGATCGGCCAGGCTGTCGCCGTTCTGGTGGGGGTTCAGGTCGGGAACCCAGCCGCCGTCTGCGGAGCGCCGGTAGGAGATCACCGTCCGGTTGATCTCGGCGTCGTTGACGAAGGCAGCCCGGACCCGGACCGGTTCGGGCTGTCCCTCATGCAGCACATAGCCGACACCGGGCAGCGAGACCGGGATCTCGTCCGCCCGCGCCCCACGGTCCCGGGCGCCGGAGCCGAGCACGAGATCCGCCTGTTCCGGTTCGGTCATCCGCAGCGCGACCCGGACCGGGAACAGATCCCGGAACGGAAGCACTTCCTTGCGCGGGTCCTGGACCGCCGCCAGGACCACGACCCCGGGTGCCCGGCCCTGGGAGAGTAGCAGCGGGAGCGCCGCGCCGATCCGCTTCTTGACGTCCCGATCCGTGACGTAGGCGGTCAACGAGGCGATTTCGTCGACCACGATGACGATCAGCGGCTCGCTGGTCGTCGGGGTGTGCAGCCGGGTTCGGCCCCGCAGCCGTTCCGTGCGTTCCTGCATCACGCCCACCGCGTCGTCGAGCAGGTCAGCGATCGTCTCCGTGGTGGTGGCGAACCGGGCGAACAGCGGTTCTCCGAAGGCGAGTTCCATGCCGCCCTTGGGGTCGCATACCCACAGCTCCACGAGCCCCGCCCGCACCGCCGGGCCGAGACCGCGGATGATCGACCACAGCACCGAGCCCTTACCGGCCCCGGTGGCACCAGCGACGAGCAGATGCGTGCCGCGGACGGGCAGCGTCCACGGTTCTCCGTCTTCCTGCCGGCCGACCGGGACCGCGCCTAGGCCCGCGACGAGCAGGTCAGGCACAGTCCCGGCATCCTCCGATCGGCCGCCGTCCGAGCCGTCGGGACGCGGCGTGTCGAGGTCAGCAGGGGTAACCGGGGTGGTCAGGGTGTCCCGCCGGTGGAAGTACAGCCGGATGAACCGGTGCTGCTCCGCCTGGACCTGGCAGCGCCGAGCCCGGAACACGTGCCGCAGCGATTCGGCCTGCTCCGCCCACTGCTCCGGGGTCTGACCGGGCAGCAGTTCTACCCGCAGGACGTCCACGGCCCGAGTCGAGCGGATCCCGCGGATCCGGGGGAAGTACTCGTCAAAGGTCACCTCGTCTCCGGTGGACGCCGGCATGCGGATCGCCAGGTCGGTGTGCACCATCGCCGGCCGCCACCGCCACCGGTACACGAACGCCAGCCGGGCACGGCCCCAGACCCACCGGGCCAGCCACTGGAACGAACGAGCGTGCAGCCGACGCCACGCCACGGCGACGAGCACCAGGCCGACGAGCAGGCACAGCAGGCCGAGGGGGCCGAACCGGTGCCAGAACAGCGCCAGCCCGACCGTGGCCGGCACGGCGACCCGGTGGCGCCAGCACCAGCGCCCAGCCAACGCCAGGGGTAAA
>NZ_CDWTMG010000138.1:0-12536 GCF_977945845.1 Frankia sp. CcMO1 | reverse complement strand
CACGTGAACCGTCACCCGACAGCAAGATCGCTAAAGCAGGTGAATGTTTACCGAACGACGAAACCCCTCCCGGTCCTCCTCGAGCGCGTCGTCCGACAGCTTCACCTCCGATACAAACGGTTCGGAGTTCGCGACGTGTGCGTCCAGCGAAAGCTTGGTCAGCTCGCGGTATTCTTTCGTCACCTCGTCGGCGGCGCGGTTGAAGGACAATATCGCTTGCTGGTATGTGACGGTCATCGTATGAGTCGTGTCGCTCACGAGCTTGTCTGGATTCGACCGGCCTTCGTCAGTGTCTGCCTTGCCATGGAACGCCGCCCGCTCCTCGCTCAGCGATACTTCGAGCTTGCGGCGGATCGGACGGGCTTTGAAATCGACGTCCTCGGCCAAGTCCTGCCGCCATTGCGCGCCTTTCTTCGTCAGGTTGTCGGCCTGCGCCATGGCGTCTTGCAGTTTCGCTTCCATCGCCTCGACGTCGTCGGTGCCTTCGAGGCCCGCCAACTGGGTGCGGAGTATCTCGGCCACGCGGTGGATCTCGGTGGTCATCGCGTCGATCGCCTCGTCGAGCTGGGCGGCGCCGCAGGTGGCACCCAAGCCGTTCCACATCTGGTCCTCGAGTGCCGGCAGCCCTGACTTCGCGAGCATTGCCTCGTCGCTCTTGGCCAGCGCCCGCCATTTGCGGTTCGCCGACACCGGCATGACGACGACGTCGGCCTCTGCGATGTTGGTCTCCTTGGCCACTCGTTCGCGGGCTGCGGCCACGACGGGTGCCGGGTCGGGCTTTTTGTCGATCATGGTGACCGCGGTGACGACCACGGGGCAGGCGCGGTACGCGTCCTCCCGGAGAAAGCGCAGTTCGCTGGCCGACAGCGGATCGGTGGCGGTACAGACGAACAGGATCGCGTCGGCCTCGGGCAGCACCTTGACGGTGGCGTCGCGGTGCGCGGGGTTGTCGGAACCGACACCAGGTGTGTCCGCGAGCACCAGCCCCGACGAGAGGATCTCGATCGGCGCGGTCATCGCCACCCGCTGGATGTTCTTGCGGTTGTCTGGATTGGCCTGCTCGGTAACGTACTCGCGCACCTCTCCGAGCGGCACAGGGATCGCTGGTCGGTCAGCGAAATAGACCGTCGCTCCCTCGGTGTCTCCCCACTCCAGGGTCACGACGACGCAGGTCGTGACGTCCACGTCCAGCGGGAACAGGCCGCTGCGTTCCACGATCGCATTGAGCAGGCTTGACTTGCCCCGCCGGAACTCGCCGCAGGTGA
This sequence comes from Frankia sp. CcMO1, assembly GCF_977945845.1. NCBI lineage: Bacteria > Bacillati > Actinomycetota > Actinomycetes > Frankiales > Frankiaceae > Frankia > Frankia sp. CcMO1. Next base: position 11,271 of record NZ_CDWTMG010000138.1, on the reverse strand, counting down.
CCACCTTGTATTGGCCCGACCGAAGCTTCTCCCATGCCCGGTCGAGCCGAGCCCGCCCGCCCTCCGACAGGTCGTCGCCGAGTAGGCCGACAACCTCCGGAAACATTGCGAGAACCTCAACGCGGAGGTCTTCCAGGTCACTCATCTTTCTCCCCGTTCGGCGCGGCTTCCCGGTCGGCAGGCCGCGGTGGCCGCCCGGCGGATCCGGCTCTCAGTGTTCGCCGCCGGGCTGGCCAGCCTCGTCGGCTTACCTGTAGACGACGACCGCCGCGGGCCGGAGGAGCTGGCCGCGCCAGGCGTAACCAGGGCGCACCGTCGCGGCGATCCATTCGGCCAGGTCCGCCTGCCCGGTAGTACGGGTGGCGACGATTTCATGTCGGTCGGGGTCGACCGGACCGTCGTCGGTGATACGGACCACGTCGTACTGGTCGAGCACCTTCGTCGCCTGCTCGCCCAACCATTCCATTATCGCGAGGTTCTCTTCGGCGGATCTCGGCTCTGGTTTGGTGAGATCAGCGAGTTGCTCCACGAGAGCGATGGTCTGGTCCACGACGGGATGCGGCTCGGCCGCCCAAGCTGGCTCCCGCGCCCGGCTTTCCCGACCGGCGTCGGCGCCGAGTTCCACGCTGGCCCGGCCCTGGCCGGCTTCGTCTCGGCCAGCCGAGTTCTGGCCGGGTGGGTCAGCGCTGGCCGGATCGAGGCTGACGGCGCCCGCGCTGTCCGCTGCGGGCTGGTCCGGTGCGCTGGCGAGGTCGGCGAGGTCGCGTTCGGCGGCCTCGAGCCGGTTTCGTAGGTCGGTGGTCCGCGCGCGTTCCTCGTCGAACGCGGCCCGCGTCTCGGCAAGCTCCGCTTCGGACGCGCGCAGTGCCGCCCGCGCGCCAGCGCCTGGAAGCAGGCGTGACAGCCTGATTCGCCGGCTCATCGGTTCGTTCTCCTCGGCGGGGGCGCGATGACTGGCATCACAGCCGCGGGCATTTACAGCTCCGTCGTCTCGAGCAGGCGCCGGGCGTCGGCGACCCGGTACGATAAGCGTTCGTAGCTGGCCAGGACTGTCCTCGCCGCGTTCGCGGTCGGCAGGTCGAGCAATGGCTGCGCGCACCTGCGCGCCCATGCGCCGATCCGCTCCTCGGCCCGCCGTGACATCGCCGCGGGTGACGCCTCCTCGCTCAGCCCGAGCCGGGCCGCGCAGCTGACACCATGTTCGCCAGTCACGGTGAGCAGGTCAACCGCTTCGCTGTCCGTCAGGGTCAGGACGCCCCGGTAGTAGTCCCGCAGCGCGGCGAGTTCGCGGAAGCCGTGAACGTCGCTGCGGGTTTGCTCGACCATCGCCGCCACAGCCGTGACCTCGGGCGACGGTGACCTCCCTGACCGTCCGGCCTCGGACCGACATCGGGTGACGGCGGTCTGGACTTCGCCGAGACCCCGGTCGAGCTTAATGAGCGCCGCGCGGTTACCGAAATGATCGACGATCAGCTTGCGGAGGCGGGCCACCCCACTGTCGACGACAAGCTGTGCCCGCACCTCCGCCTCCGTCATGTCGTCCCTGAGGTGGCGACAGGCGCGTAGCACCCCCCAGACGCCGAATTCGTTAACGAGCGTCGCCCGCCGATCCGCCGGCACGCCGACCTCGGGGAGGTCCTCGGTCGCGAATCGCCCCGCATCTTCTAGCAGGTCGCTAAGATCCTCGAGCCCAAGCTCGCGGTTGAGGTCGGCGAACACGTTGAACAGCTCGCTGCTCGCGGTCTGCGCGCCGCTCGCGACGATGCCGGCCACGGGGACGATCGTGTAGAAGTGTCGCTGCACCACCGGATCCCGCATCAGACGGTCGACGACCTGCCGGGCGCCGTCAGCCATCGGGTCGTAGGCCCATGGTGTGGGACTGCCGGGAAGGCCGGGCCCCGGCGGCCAGTACCGTTCGTCGCAGCGGCTCAGGACGCCAAACGCCTTGAGCGGGTTGACGTCCCGGCCGTCGGCGGCGCTCTCGCCCGCCGAGAAACGGTCCACGGCGATTAGGTCGGTTTCGCCGACCCCGCCACTGAACAGGAAGACGACGGCGTCGGCGCGGTCGACCTCGGCCGTGCTGTCGGCGTGCACGGCGCTTGCATCCCGGCCGGTCGCGCGTAGCACGTCGGTGACCTGGTCGGCGACCACCGGGTCTGTGATGCCGAGGTACCGCGCCGCGTTCGCGGAGTCGACACCGTGCAGACTCGCCAGACCTGGCGTGTCGACCAGCCGGAACGACCGGAGCAACTCGATCGGTGCACCGAACTCGATCTTGCGGATGTCGCGGAGCAGATGAAGGTCCGCCGCGGCGGTGACACTCAGCTTCGCCAACTGGTCAGTCGGGTAATCGACCACAGTGTTGTCGATTAGATGGATCCGCACGGAACGAGTCGGCGCGTGACCTAGCTCGACGACGTTGAAGGTCAATTCGAGCTGGCCGGTCGGCGCGACCTTCTCGCCGACGATCGCGTTGACGACGGTCGACTTGCCGCGCTTGATCTGGCCGGCGACGGCGACGCGCATCGGTTCCCGCTGGCGGTCGGCGCATCGCACCAACGCCTGGGCCAGCTCGAACGTCGCCCGGTCATCGACAGGCAGGATGCTCGCGACTGAGCGGAACCGCTCGACGACGGCGGCGTTGGCCGCGGTCACGGCGGCGGTGCTTGCCCCGGTGCCTGCGTTCATTGCTGCCTGCTGCACGGTTCCCCCCGTTGACATCACGATTCTAGGTGAACGATGCTGCGTGGCGTGTCGGACCCCTGTGCCCAGAAAGAGCGGAACGTGTTGGAAAGATGACTATCGGGTCATGACTCGCCATGATGCACGTCCGTCCCACTGGGCATGCGGCACTGACATGGCACGTTCCGGTCGGCCCTGTGCCGGCGTGAGCGCGGCGCACTCTGCCAGCATGGGCCTGGTCGTGCTCCCTTCCCGAGTGCGGCCAACAACGCACCGGCCTGGCTGGGAGTCACCAACGGCGCTCTGTGAGGAGTCACGCCAGCGGCGGACAGGCTTCTGATCAGGCCAGCAGGTGGACCAGGCTGGTGCCCATGACAGCGACGGACGCGTCGTCGGGAGGGCACACGAACGCGGCCGGATCTCCTGCGAGTCACGTCGAGCCACAGGCCTCAACCTGACGGTCCTCATTCAGGAGCACCGACGCGACACTCACAGATCTCATAATCCGCAGGGTGACCGCGACACCCCCTGACTGAGCCGCCGCGATCTCGCCGTCCGACGGGCCGGCGCTGCATGAGCCTCAGAAAACGGACATGTGCAACCCGGGGGTGGTACCGATCGTCCTCACCCACGCCCGAGCCCTACTCGCCAGCACCCCCGAGGGCCGCACCGCCTACCTCGACGCGGATCTGCGCGACCCGGAGCGCATTCTGGCCGCCCCGGAACTGCGCGACACCCTCGATCTCACCTAGCCGATCGCCCTGTCCCTGATCGCGATCTTCCACTTCATCCCCGACTCCGACGACCCGCACGGCATTCTCCGTCGCTTCGTCGACGTGCTTCCGTCCGGCAGCTACCTCGTTCTCACCCACGGCACCGGCGACTTCGACCCCACGTTGCTGGTGGCGGCCGAGGCCTACCGGCAACGGGGGATTTCCACCCAGCTACGCAGCCGCGCCGAGGTCGAGCGTCTGTTCACCGGGCTGGAGCTGGTCGACCCGGGGGTGGAGGTGGCACACCGCTGGCGGCCCGATGACACCGTGCCCGCTGACCTGACCAACGCCCAGGTCAGCTGCTACGGCGCCATCGGGCGGAAAGCGTAGCCGGGCCGGCTCGCGCTTCGGGAATGGTCAGGCACGGTGGATCAGGATGTCGCCGTCGCCGGTACGGGCGCGCACCTCGACGGTCTCGTCGGTGGGCGCGGGGGCGTGGATGGCGGTCAGTTCGCTGTGCACACCGCCGCGTCCCGAGCGGACGTCCAGCAGGGCGGCGGTACCTTTCCGTACTCCCACTTCGAGCCGGCCGGAACCGGATACGAGCGCGACTGCGCCGCGCACCACTTCGCCGATCCGCACGCTGCCCGAGGCGGTCCTGGCCTCGACCCCCGCCAGCGCGCGGTCGACGGTGATGGCACCGGCGGCAGTGATCAGCCGCGCGTCCCCCGTCACCTCACCGATGGTGACGCCCCCGTTGGCCGTCTTGACTACCGCCGAGCCATCGATCTCGCGGATCCGGATCATGCCGTTCGAGGTCTTGATCTCGGCGTGCCCGGTCGTGCGGCCCACGGACACGTTCCCGTCGGCGGTCCCCAGCCGGAGCCTGCCGGTCTGGTCAAGGTCAATGTCGCCGGTGGCGGTGTGGAAGCTGGAATCGCCCAGGCGGCCCGTGCTCTGGATGTTGGTCATCGAGCTCGCGTCGACCCGCGAACCGGTGGGCAGCTCGACTGTCACGGTGACGGAGCCGTCCGGCCCGGACAGCGAGCGGGCCTTCTTCCTGGGTGCTCTGAGGTGAAGCTTCCCTTCGTCGTACTCGATGAGGGTCTCTCGCGCCGTCTGAACGTCGGTGTCGTGCGACGGGTCGCTCGGGCGTACCTCCACGACCGTGTCGGCGCGGTCGCTCGCGTTGATCCGGACGTGGCCGGTCCCGAGTTCGATGACGGCGAGGATCGGCTCGGGGGTGCGGAAAGTCGGCATGATGATCTCCTTGTGGCGTCGTCAGCCCGGGCGTGGCTTGCCCGGGCGCGGTGAACGCTGGCGCGGCTAGCGCACCCAGCCGCTGTAACGCCGCCCCAGCTGCTGGCCCGCGTGCGGACCGGTGCGCCGTCCCGCGGCACCAGGGTCGAGCGCGGCGGAGACGGCGTGCACCAGCCAGGCGTTGACGGACAGTCCTTCGTGCTCGGCCGCTTCATCGATGCGCGGTTTGAGACGCTCGGGGACGCGTAGCGTGATCCGCGAGGTACGTCCCTCGTCGTCTTCTGGAGCGGCGGACGGTTGCCTGACCACGGCGGCCTTGAAGTCGTCCGCCCCCGAGTGGTCGGTCGGCGGTGGCGTCACGACAAAATCAGGGTCTCGCCCACGCAGGCGTACCTCGACCGAGCCCGGCGCCAACTCTCGGGTGATCTCGTCGGCGGCGGCCGACAGCGCCTCCAGCAGGGCGAGCCTGACGGCCGAGTCCAGGGGCAGAGTGAGCCGCTCGGCCAGCGCGCGGGCGTCCTCACCCCCGGCTTCTGCGGCTGCCGCGAGTTCTCGGCGGAGGTTCTCGACATACGGCGCAAGGTCCATGACGTCATGGTGGCGCCAAGTTGACGTCATGTGCAAGCTCTGGCGGCCAGTAGGACGTCACAGCTGCCGTCGCGGCTGTCGTCGCCTCGGCTGCCCGGCCGGTACGGCTGCCGGCGGGGCGGTCGCGAACCCTCGTTGCGTGCGACGACTACGAAAAGTAGCGATCGTCGGGGTGCTCTCGTCACCGTCGCAGGCCTCGGCGATAGTGGGGCGATCCGCCCGGTGGCGGCGGTGATGCAGACGGGGGTGGATGTGCCGGGCGACGCGCACGGCGTCAGGATGCAGCCACCGCGGGCCACGGATCCGGGGTCACTGGGCCGGCACCGGGTGCTGGGCAGGCTCGGTGCCGGCGGGATGGGTGTGGTCTACCTGGCCGAGGGTCCCCTCGGCCAGGTCGCGGTCAAGTTGATCCGACCGGAGTACGCCGACGATCCGCAGTTCCGGGCGCGATTCCATCGCGAGGTCCAGGCGTGTTTCCGGGTCGGCGGTGCCCACACCGCCCGGCTCGTCGACTTCGAGCTGGAGGCCGAACGTCCATGGCTGGCCACCGAGTTCGTCGACGCCCCGGACCTCGCCGCCCAGGTCGCGGCGGCCGGCCCCCTACCCACCGGGGAGCAGATCATCCTGGCGGCCGGGCTCGCCGAGGCGTTGGCGTCCATCCACGCGGCCGGCCTGATCCACCGCGATCTCAAACCGTCCAATGTGCTGTGGACCGCGGACGGGCCGAAGGTCATCGACTTCGGGATCGCCGCGGCGGCCGAGGCGCGCCCGCTGACCGCGGTGGGCGGAGTCGTCGGCACGCCCGGGTGGCTCTCGCCGGAGCAGGCCACGGGCGGGGAGGTCACCGCCGCCAGCGACGTGTTCGGCTGGGGGGCACTGGTCTGCTTCGCCGCCACCGGCCAGCCGCCGTTCGGCAGCGGCTCCGCCGACGCGGTGGCGTCGCGGATCGCGGCCGCCGAGTTCCAGATCGACTCCGACCGGCTCGCTCCAGAGCTGCACGCGCCCGTCCGCGAGGCACTCGACCGCCAGCCGCCGCAACGGCCTACCGCGCTCGACCTGTGCGAGCGGCTCGTCGGTCACGCCCGGGGGCGCAGATCCCAGTGACGCGCATCCTTCCCGACGCAGCCCGGACACCCACCCCACCGGCTGCACCGCAGATCCCGGGTTCGCCGCAGACCCCGGCACCCGAGCCGCGGGCACGCCGTCGCCGTCGCTGGCTGCTGGTGGGCGCCGGCACCGTCGTGGTCCTCGCGCTCGCGGGGGCGCTCGCCACCGTGCTGGTGGCCGGGGGCAACAACTCGAGCGCGGACAACTCGAGCGCGGACAACTCGACGAGTAGCCGGCAGTCCTTCACCGCCGACGCGCCGTGGCGTCTCGCGATCATCGACCAGATCGAAGGCACCGACAACGGGTGCACGATCATCGTGACCAGCGACAGCACCGGCGAGCAGCAGACGATCAAGGAGGTCTACGGTGCGAAGACCTTCCAGGTACCGCTTGTCGGCGGCTTCCACTGGCAGGCCAACGACCCCGGGTGCTCGGTGACGGCCCGCTCCGGATCGGGGACGGCCGTCCTACCCTTCGCCCAGCAGGCCGGCACCGGCGACACCGACGCGTTCGAGGTCCCCTCGGGCCTTGTCCGGGTCGAGGTCGTGGACTTCGCCGGCTCGGACGACTGCGGGCTGCAGCTCCACGACGCCGCCGACGGCCGGGAGATCAGCTTCGGCACCGCGGCCCGCGGCGGTCCGCCGTTGCTGCTGGACCCGAGCGGACGCACCCAGGTCTACCTGGCCAACCTCACCTGCGGTGTCCGGGTGTCGGCCGCCCCGGGCTGAGCGGGTTCTGTTCCCCGCTGCCCGGCACAGCGACGTAACGGGCGGTGGCCTCGCGGTCCGGATAACCACGGATGATCCAGGCACCACCCTTCGCGGTGCAGTCGTCCGGGCCGGGCAGCGTCGTCCTGCCCTGCCGCCGCCACGCCTCGAACAGCACGCGGATCACCTCGCCGTGCGTGCACAGCACCGCGTCCCCGCTGTCGTCCTGGGTGAGCACGGCGAGCAGGTCGAACGGCGAGGCGCCGACCGCGAGGGCCGAACACCGTTGCACCGGCAGGCCCCGGTCGGCCGCCACCGGCTCGACGGTCTGCTCGCAGCGGACGTACGGGCTGGTGAGAATCCGCGCCAGCGGAATCGGCCGGAGGAGGTCCACTACCGCCCGCGCCTCGCGCTGGCCGCGCCGGCTGAGCGGACGGTGTTCGTCGCGCCCCTGCCACGTGTGTTTCTCGCCGGCATGGGCGTGCCGGAGAAGGACGAAGTCGACCACGTCCGCTCCTCCTATCGACGCGTAGCTCGGATCCTGTCGTCGAACTCCGGCGATCCGCGATCGCTCGCCCTCCGGTCGAAACCCTCTCTGATCATCTACATCGTCCTGCATGCCGGGCAGGGCCGACCCCGATACCGTAGCGGCCCGTACCGACCGGGCGGCCGTAGGGCCGCTCGTGCCACCGCGGTCCGCACGTCGACGGAGGCGGACTGGCCGAGGTCGTCACCGTTGCGCGCGGCTGATGGTTACGGCCGACTGTTCGTGCGCCAGGTTCATCAAAGTGCCATCTGAGCGACCACGGCGGGTAACACGTGGTCCGTTCGTTGGTCGGCTGTTCCCGGTTGGCTTTATGGGCGCTCCGTCGGCGAGGGTCGTCGCCGCTGCGCTGGAGGACTTGTGGACCGTCGTCGCGTGCTCGCGGGGATCGTCGCAGCGCCTTTCGCCGCCGTCCCTCTCCTCGCCCCGGTAGCCGCGTCGGTCGCCCCGGCGGGCGCCCTCGGCTCCGGCGGTGGCCAGCGCCGCCCGACACTGGTGATCGGGCATCGAGGAGCGTCCGGCTACCGTCCGGAGCACACCCTGGCCTCCTACGAACTGGCCGCCCGGTTGGGTGCCGACTTCGTCGAGCCGGACCTCGTGCCCACCAGGGACGGCGTCCTGGTCTGCCGGCACGAGCCGGAGATCGGCGGAACCACCGACGTCGCCGCGCATCCCGAGTTCGCCGCCCGCAGGACGACGAAGATTCTCGACGGCGCCGCGACCACCGGCTGGTTCACCGAGGACTTCACCCTGGCCGAACTGAAGACGCTGCGCGCCAAGGAACGGCTGCCCGAGGTCCGCCCGCAGAACACCAGGTACGACGGCCAGTTCGAGATCCCGACGTTCACCGAACTGCTTGATCTACGCGCCCGGCTGTCCCGGGAACTCGGCCGCGAGATCGGCGTCTACCCGGAGACCAAGCACCCGACCTATTTCGCCAAGGCCGGCCTGCCCCTGGAGCGGCGGCTGCTGGACATCCTGGTCCGGTACGGCCTGAACCACCGGGGCGCGCCGGTGTACGTCCAGTCCTTTGAGACCACGAATCTCTGCGAGCTGCGTACACTCGGCCTGCGCACGGCCTCGGTACAGCTGCTGTCCGCCACGGGCGCGCCGTTCGACCTCGTCAATGCCGGCGACCCGCGGACGTACCAGGATCTGTCGACGCTAGCCGGGCTGTGGCAGATCGCCCGCTACGCGAACGGCATCGGCCCGGACAAGCTTCAGGTCATCCCCCGGGCCGGGGACGGGACGCTGGGTACCCCGACCTCCCTGGTCACCGACGCCCACGCCGCCGGGTTGGTGGTGCATCCGTACACCTTCCGCGCGGAGAACACCTTCCTCCCGAAGGACTACCAGGTGGGCACCAGCCCCAGCGACCTCGGCCGGGCCGTCGACGAACAGGTCGCCTATCTCAAGACGGGCATCGACGGGCTGTTCACCGACCAGGCCGATATCAGTGTCCGCGCCCGGGCCGTCGCCGCCGGCCTCCCGAACCCCGGACCCCCGCCGGCCGACCACCACCCCACTCACTGACCCGCCGGCAGGTCCGCCTCGACATCGGACAGCCGGTTAACCGAGGGTCGGAAGCACCCGTTCGAAGAATTCGTGGTGACCGGCGAACGTGAGCTCCAGCCGGGTGAACTCGTGCGGCGTCACCCAGCGGGCGTCGCTCACCTCGCCCGGGTCGAGGATCAGTTCCTCGTCGGATCCGACCTCGGCGGTCCACCAGTGCAGCTGGTAGCTGCCGTCGTCGGTGTCGCATTCCCAGACCTTCGCAAGGGGGGTGACCGCCAGCCCCACCTCCTCGCGGACCTCGCGAACCAGCGCCGCCGCCTGGCTCTCGCCGGGCTCGATCCGGCCGCTCAGCGGAGCCCAGTAGCCCGGTCTCTGCGCCTGCGGCCCACGCCGGATGACCAGTACGCGACCGGCCCTCAGCAGCACCGCGACCACGGCCTGCCGTTTGCCCACCGCTGCCGTCACGGGAACCAGTGTAGGGAGGGGGCCGACGTCGCGACGGAAAAGTGTGGAGGGTTGGGCACGGTCCGCCAGGCCAGGTCCGGGGATGCACCGTCACCGTGGCCACCCCGTCCTCCGCCGTGGCCAGGAGCAGCCCGTCGCCGCCGGGGAGTTCCACGTCCGGAACGTTCCCGGTCTCTACCTCCCACAGCCGGGTCATCGTGTCTTCCGCCCCGACCGGGCGCCACCGTGGAGCAGACAGCCCACCGGTGGTGTCACCGGCCCGTCCGGCACCACTCCCCACCGGGTTGCCGTGCACGAGGTGCGGCCGATCGTCCATGTCACCCGTACAAGCAGGTCTTCCACCAGGATCGGGAATTCCACCACCGGCTCCCCGGCCCGGGCAGGCGCCCACCGGTGGGCCTTGTCGAACTCCGCCCGCGGAAAGCTGGTGATCAGTGCGCCGTCGCCGTCCAGGACCAGCAACGGCCATCCCCCGCCGGTCACAGGATCACCACCGGATCATCCGGCCGGTGCAGCGGTGCAGCGGTGCAGCGGTGCAGCGGTGCAGCGGTGCAGCGGTGCAGCGGCACGGTCGGCCTCGACGCAGGCGTGCACCACCTCGCCGTCCTCTCCACCGGCGAGCAGGTCGCCAACCCGAAGCCGCTCGCCTGTTCGCTGCGCAGGCTGCGGCGCGCGTCGCGGGCCTACGCCCGGTTGAAGCCGGGAAGCGCTGGCCGACACCAGCGGGCCGCGCACCTCGCGAAGATCCACGCTCGGGTGGCGAACCAGCGCCGCGACGGGCTTCACAAGCTCACGACCCGACTCGCGACGTCCCACGATGTGATCGTGGTGGAGGATCTGCACGTCGCCGGGATGGTCCGCAACCGGCGCCTCGCCCGCGCCGTGTCCGACACCGGCCTGGCCGAGATCCGCAGGCAGCTCGCCTACAAGACCATCTGGTACGGGTCGCGGCTGGTCGTCGCGGACCGCTGGTATCCAAGCTCGAAGACCTGCTCCGGCTGTGGCTGGCGAAACCCAAGCCTGACCCTGGCCGACCGCACCTTTCACTGCCAGTCCTGCGGGCTGGCGATCGACCGCGACGCCAACGCCGCGGTCAACCTGCATAACCTCGTCGACCGCCAGTACATCGGCGACGTTAAAACTGCCCGTGGAGTCGACCGTAAGACCCCGCCTGCGGGGCCGGTGGCTGTGAAGCGGGAACCCGGCACCGCGCCAGCGGGTCAGACCGGGGGTGCCTCACCGAGAGGCGAGGCGGCATGAACATCGCTATCCATCGCTCTCATGTAACGGTGATTCCCCCTCGGGCGATGAGCTGGGCGGCGATGACGTTGCGTTGGATCTCGTTGGTGCCTTCGCCGATGATCATGAGTGGGGCGTCGCGGAAGTAGCGTTCGACGTCGAACTCGGTGGAGGAGCCGTAGCCGCCGTGCACCCGGACCGCGTTGAGCGCGATCTCCATCGCGGTTTCCGAGGCGAACAGCTTGGCCATCCCGGCTTCCAGGTCGCATCGCTCGCCGGCGTCGTAGCGGTCGGCGGCCAGGAGGACGAGCTGGCGGGCAGCGGTGTACTTGGTGGCCATGTCGGCGAGATAGTTGCCGATGGACTGGTGTTTCCAGATCGGCTTGCCGAAGGCCTCGCGTTCCTGGGCGTAACGCAGCGCGTCGTCCAGCGCGGCGCGGGCGATACCGGC
>NZ_CDWTMG010000137.1:11419-13180 GCF_977945845.1 Frankia sp. CcMO1 | reverse complement strand
GTCGCCCGGGGTAACTTCGCCTATTGGATGGGTCAGGCGGGAGACCCCGCGATGGCCCGTGACCAGTACGCCGCCCTGCTCCTGATCCACCGGCGGGTCCTCGGCCCCGGCCATCCGGACACGTTGCTCGACCAGCGCAACCTCGCCCACTGGACCGGTGAGGCGGGGGATCCCGCGGGTGCCCGGGACCAGTTCGCCGCGGTACTGGCGCTGTTCGAACGGGCGTTGGGACCCGAGCACCGCGAGACCGTGGCCGCCCGCACCGAGCTCGCCGTCTGGACGGCCCGGTGCCAGCCGTCGTAGGGCAGGGCGGTGCCCCCTTCGGCCTTGGGCGGGCGGCCTTGGGCGGGCTGGTCCGGGGCTGAGCAGGGGAACGCGGCTGCGATCCTGGTCAGCGGCGAAGCGTCAGCGTGCCGTCCCGGACGGTTCCGGCCAGTGTGGTTTCGCCGGTCCAGGTGACTCCGGAGGCATGCTCGGGACTCGGTAGGTCGGCCGGGTCCAGTCCGACAAGCCGCAGTGCCGGCCGGCCGCACTGCGGCGGGTAGGAACCGGCGAGCCCGGTGCACAGGTAACTGGCCCCGTCCGGCCTGATGAGGACGTACCCGCGGACCGTCACCTGCCGGTCAGGCGGGGCGGCGAACGCACCCGCCACATCCAGCACCCTGCCCGGTGCCGGCCCGGTCGGTTCCGCCGGCCCGGCGTTGATCGGACCGGCGCACCCGACGAGCACGCAGAGCAGGAGGGGGAGAAGGGGGAGGGAGACAGGGGGGAGGCGTGTCACGGCGCCCTCCTCCGGCGCGATGAAAATCACGGTAAATTCGAAAAAAAGGGGACGCGCATTTCCCGCGTCCCCCCGGCTGTGGCCAGCCTACAGATTCGCGGTCGCGTAGTACAGGTCGCGCACCTCGTTGCCGAAGTACGGGCCGTTCCACTTGTACCGGACGCCGTTGGCGTCCCAGAACACCCAGCTGTTGACGGAGTCGAGGTATCCGAACGTTCCGTCGAAGTCGTCCAGCCAGGGTCCGCCGCTGGCACCCTCGGTCATGTTGCAGTTGATACCGACGAAGCCGCCGTCGTTGTACGTCGTCCCACTACAGTATTGCAGGGAGAGCCCGTTGAACGGCGCCCGATCCGGGTAGCCGAACTGGTAGACATACTGCACCAGCGGGAAGTTCCATTCGATTCCCTGACCACCGACGACGTTGACGATGTGCTGTCCTGAAGCGTTGGTGTTCAGCACTGCGACGCCGAAGTCGTAGGAACGGTTGGCGTTCTGCACCCAGCTGCTCCAGCTCCAGAGCTGGCGCGCGGACCACACGCTGTAGGGCGCGTTCCCGTTGTTGTAGCGCGGGACGAAGACCCAGTTGGTGAACCAGGCCCCGCCGCCGCCCGAGTTTACGCAGTGGCCGGCGGTGAACACCAGGTTCTTGCCGCCGCTGTTGACGGTGCCGCCCGAGCAGGAGTAGCTGACGCCGCTGCTGTCGGTGAAGAGGACGTGGTGGTCGGCGGGCTGGTCGTCGAGCCGTACCAGGGTGCCGCGGTCGGCCCGAAGCCTGGCCCGCCGCCAGCTGTTCCCGGTGCTGTTCCCGGTACGGGCTCAGTGACATGCGGGTTCACCCGCTCGGCCGGGCCGCCGCGCACCGCCGGCCCCTGTTCCTGGACTTTGCCGCTATTCGCCTTGCTCGGGTCCACCGGCTTGGCCTCGCGCATACGATCTGACGTCCAGAATGTGGACGCCTCCCGTGCCCTACCGTTGGCTAT
>NZ_CDWTMG010000137.1:7135-11009 GCF_977945845.1 Frankia sp. CcMO1 | reverse complement strand
TTCATTACGTCCCCTATGTCCGGCCCGGCGACCGGTCCAGCCTTCGCCGCACCCGACCGGGCTGCTGCGCCACCCGGATCCGCGACCGCCGGAAGGCCGTAGCCAAGCCCGACGGTCAGGGCTGTCGCAGCTGCAAGCGCAGCCGAACGGGACCATGTGAGACGAGATTTCACTCCGCGCCATCCTCGATTCTGCATTACCGGTCCGACGTCGCATCGAACTCGGCACGCATCGTGGCAGGAGTGCGGAACAATCGGGCTTGAAACCACTGACGACACGCCGGGCTCCATGTCTGCGCCGGCGACGGAGATCGCGAGAATTCACCCGATGACGGCATTCATGCCGCACACCGGCCGTTCAACCGATGCCCTCCATTCGAGACTGGAACCGCGCCCTCGCCGACTGGTCCGTGCGACGGACTGGTGGCAGCCGGTCAGCCGACCGCCACCAGGGCTCCACCCAGGGAAGGAACGACGACCTGTCAACGTCACCATTAGCGGCCCACGTCAATGCTTGTGCATATCCGCCGTACAGCACGCGTCCCTCCCCCGCGTCGGGCGCTATCGCTCCGGAGCGAGGCGCACGGGTAGGACATCCCAGCCGTAGACGATGAAGGAGTGAATCGTCAGAGTAACAGGGCGCCGACCTTTCCTACGTCCCGTCGGAGTGCGGTGCAGCGGCCAGCCGTCAAGGGATTTCCGTTCACGAGCCAGTGAACACAAGTCTCTCGAATTTGAACTACGAGTCGATGGAAGAAATCAGGCTGTGGCCCGCCTGCCGCGAATCGCTATGCTGGCCGGGTGGCACGTCCCGGTCCACGGCGCCGGGGACCTGAGCGCGACGCGGGTCGCCTCGGCCAGCGGGAGCTATCACCAGATCCAGCCTTGAGAGAATACCATCGGGTACCGTTCATGACGTTCATATCGGCTTTGATCGACAGAATCTGCTGTACATCGGCATCCTGTCGTCAAGGTCCGGATGGCCCGTCCCGGGCTGCACAAGGCAGCCGATCTCAGGCCGCACCGATGTGGCCAGGCTCTCAGGCCACCATTAGAGTGATCTCCTGGATGCGGTAACAGTACGTCGCGAAGCGACAGCGCCTCGCCATATCCCTGTCGCAATACCTTGAGGAGGAGATCCATGTTCGGTCTGACGGTGCGGTTCGAGGTACGCCCGGACACGGCGGACGCGTTCGACGCGTTGGTGGCCGAGACGGTGCCGCTGATCGCCGCCCACGAAACCGGGACCTTGATCTACACTACCCATCGGGTGACCGGCGACGACAATGCCCGGCTCTTCTACGAGCTCTACCGCGACCGCGAGGCGTTCGAGGATCATGAGAACCAGCCGCACATCCACCACTTCGTCGCCGAGCGGCAGGATCTGCTCACCGGTCCCCCGCGTATCGAGTTCATCACACTGACCTCGGGCACCGGGCTTCCTACGATGACAGGCGCCTGAGAACCCGGCACCTGCCGGTCCGTTCTTCACACGCCCTGGGCCGGAGCCGCTGATGCCGCTTGGCCCAGCCCAGCCCAGCCGGGCAGGAAACCCGCGTCGGCGGACCGTCCGCCGACCAGGCCAGGAGGGTGACGCATGAAGATCGGTTTCATCGGACTCGGCGGAATGGGCGGCGCCATGGCGCGCAATCTGATCGACGCCGGCCACACCGTGCTGGCCTGGAACCGCTCACCGGATCCCGTCACCGAACTGGCCGCCGCCGGTGCGGTCCCCGCCAGCATCTCCGAGGTGTTCGCCACCGGAATCGTCCTCAGCATGCTGGCGGACGACCAGGCCGTCACCGATCGCCTGCTCGATCCGCGGGTGCTGACCGCCGCGCCGGCCGGAGCACTGCATGTGAACATGGCCACCGTCAGCACCGCGCTGGCGATCCGTGCTCGGCGTGAGCACGCCGAGCACGGGCTGCGCTACCTCGCGGCTCCCGTCTTCGGCCGGACCGACGCCGCCCGCGCCGGCAACCTCACCATCGTGACCAGCGGCGATCCGGACGCGATCGCCGAGGTTCAGCCCCTGTTCGACGTCCTCGGCCGGCGAACCTGGACGGTCGGCGACGCGCCGGAACACGCCAACCTGGTGAAGATTCTGGGCAACTATCTAATCGCCTGCAGCATCGAGGCGATGGCGGAGGCGAGCGCCGTCATCGAGGCCGGCGGGATGAACCCGGCCACGTTCATCGAAGTACTCACCGACAACCTGTTCACTGGCCCGGTCTTTACCGGCTATGGCCGCATGATCGGAAACCGGGATTACGAACCCGTCAACTTCCGTCTCCCGCTCGGGTTGAAGGACGTCCAGCTCGCGCTGGCCTCAGGGCTGGAACGGAACGTTCCGCTGCCTTTCGGCGGCGTGCTGCGGGACGCCTTCGTCGACGCGCTGGCGCACGGCCAGACCGACCAGGACTGGGCCGCGGTGGCCGAGACGGCCCGCCGACGCGCCGGGCTCGCCTGATCCACGGCGCCGGGCCGCCACTGCACCGCACTGCACCGATCTCAACGAGCGCAGCACGGACGGGATGTACCTGGCCGAGGACTGTACCCTTGGCCGATCGGTTCCCGCATGGGCGTCACTACGGCTGGCGGCTGTCGTCGTGGTGCTTCTCTGGCTCCGCCGGCACCGGGCCGGACTGCGTGGCCCGGTGATGCGGTCCGGTATCGGCGGACAGCAGGCCGGGCATGGACGCTCCGGTAAGAGCGGGCGGCGAGAAACCCGCGCCACGGCGGGCCGCGGAACCATACCAGCGGTCGTCGTCGAAACCGCTCTCGTCGTCGCTGCCGTCCGGACCGTCCCCGCCGGCGTAGTCCCAGCTCGACGACCAGTTGTCCGACGAGGACTCGACGGAGGCATCGGAGGCGTCCGAACTCGCCCAGTCGAACTCACCACGACCGAACACGAACGAGCCACCCATCGGACGATTCTCCGGTATTGAGCGGTGCACGGACACCGACGCCGACGCCGAGTCGACGACACGCGGGATCACAAGCCAGGCAGTGATGTTGACCCCCACGACGACGAGGATGATGACAATCGGGACCAGATAGCTGTACTCAGGCGGCAGCATGACGGCAAGCGCCGTCAACCCTCCCACCAGGAGGGCGACGCCCGTGGAGATCGCCGCGAGGAGCCGGGCCATAGGCATGTTCCTATCGCCGTACGGCCAGCGACGCCCCCGATCGACGTCAACCCGACAAGCCAGGAGGACGGTTTGGTGACGTGCATCCCGCTTGCACCGTCCGTCCTCACATCATGGGCCGATCTCACATGCTCGGAGAGCCACCCGACCGCGGCCCTCCGTATGTGGCCACGTGCTGACGCCCCCCGCTCCCCCTGGATGGCTTCACGGCTGGACGGCACCAAGACCACCGCATGACGTCAGCGTAGAAGCACGGGGCGACCTCGGGAATCGCGTCGCATCGGCACCCGGAGACGGCCCGGAGACATCGAGGATGCGACTGGGGTGCCGCGGATCGGGGACGGATGGGAACGACCCGGACACCTCAGCCGCGTCCTCAACATACCTGTTCGATAGCTAGTAGTCACTGATCGATTACAGGCAGTTCTAGCCTACACTCCGTTTGGCGTGCCTGTACCCGTATGGCGTACCCACCCGGGCACGGCTCCTCGTGGACGATCGACAGACGGACCACGCGTTTCCCGCGATACATCGACGAAAGATCGCGTTCCGGACCGGGCGGAGGTCATCGGGCGATCCAGCGGACCGGGACGATTCCCGGATGTCGAACCGGCCACACCCCGGCCCCTCGCGGCACGCGGACGCCTTCACCTGGGTAAACAACGAGGTATGACGCACAGGGGACGTAATGAAGTAACAAATACGTGATCGAGAGCATCATCA
>NZ_CDWTMG010000137.1:0-6948 GCF_977945845.1 Frankia sp. CcMO1 | reverse complement strand
CGCAAGTTATTTCATTTCGACTCCACAGCGATGCGCCCAGCTCAGCGGGGCGAGATGATCCTATGTCGGACACGCGAGGACTGTCCGGGATCGGACAATGGTTCCGTGACAACAGCCACAGGGTGAGCATCGGGTTTCCGGCTTAGTCTGATCGCTCATGAGCGGCGCGCCAATCGGGGTGTTCGACAGCGGGGTGGGCGGTCTGACTGTGGCACGCGCCATTCTGGACCAGCTCCCGCATGAGCCCCTGGTGTATCTCGGGGACACCGCTCGGGCACCCTACGGCCCGCGGCGGATCGCCGAGGTGCGTCGCTACGCGCTCGATGCCCTCGACCGGCTCGTGGACGAGGGCGTGAAACTGCTGGTCATCGCCTGCAACACGGCAAGTGCCGCCTGCCTGCGCGACGCCCGGGAGCGTTACGACGTACCGGTCATCGAAGTGATCATGCCGGCGACTCGCCGGGCGGTCGCGGCGACCCGCAGCGGGCAGGTAGGCGTCATCGGCACGCTGGCGACGATTGCCAGCCGCGCCTACGACGACGCGTTCACCGCCGCCGCGGGCGTGGAGCTGACCGGTGTGGCCTGCCCGGCGTTCGTGGACTTCGTTGAGCGGGGTATCACCTCTGGGCGGCAGTTGCTCGGCCTGACCGAGGCGTACCTCGCACCATTGCAGGAAGCCGGCGTAGACACGGTGATACTCGGATGTACACATTACCCACTGCTGACAGGGGTAATCGGCCTCGTGATGGGAGAGGGCGTCACTCTGGTGAGCAGTGCCGAGGAGACGGCCAAGGACACCTACCGGGTACTCGTCCGGCATGGGCTCTTCCGCGATCCGGGCCTTCCGCCGCCCACGCACCGGTTCCTCACCACGGGTGATCCAACCTTGTTCAGCCGGGTGGGACGCAGGTTCCTCGGCCCCGAACTCGTCGGCGTCGCGGCGGTGTCCCCGCCTGTTCCCGCCGCGCGGGCCACAGTCACGCCTCCAGCCGCCTGGGCCGCCCGAACCGGGGCGGACCAGGAACCCTCCTCCCAGCAGAGCCCGGTGGTGCCACGGTGAAACTGACGATCCTCGGCTGTTCGGGCACGTATCCCGGCCCGACGTCGGCCTGTTCGTCCTACCTTGTCGAGTCGGACGGGTTCCGGCTCGTCCTCGACGCGGGCAACGGGTCCATGGGTGAGCTACAACGGCACTGCGACCTGCGTGAGATCGACGCGGTGCTGCTCAGCCACCTGCACGGCGACCACTGCCTGGACCTGGTGGCCAACTCCTACGCGCGGCGGTACCACCCGGAGGGCATGCCGCCCAAGCTCCCGGTCTACGGCCCGATCAACACCCAGGAACGGCTGTGCGGAGCGTTCGAGAAATGGCCGGACGACAGCCTGGCCGACATCTACGACTTCCGGACCATCGGCGCCGGCTGCCTGCACATCGGGCCGTTCCGGATCGATCTCACCCGGGTGGCCCATCCAGTGGAGGCCTACGGCGTCCGCCTCACCGCCGACGATCGGGTACTGACCTACTCGGGCGACACCGGGGCGTGTGACCGGCTGGTCCGCCTCGCCACCGACAGCGATCTCTTCCTCTGCGAGGCGTCGTTCCTCGACGAGGAGGACAACCCCCCGGACCTGCATCTGACCGGCCGGGAGGCCGGCGAGCACGCCCGGCGAGCCGGTGTGGGCCAGCTCGTGCTCACGCATCTTGTCCCGTGGGGGAACGCCGCCCGTTCCGAGGAGGAAGCGGCCGGCGTGTATGACGGCCCGCTGACCCTCGCGAGCCCCGGCACCGTCTACGAACTCTGAGAACTCTGACGGACCGCACCTCCGCACCTCGGCGCGACCTCGGCGCGCGGCCGGGTCGCCCTGGGCCGATAGTGTCGCGGCGTGATACGAGCGGATGGCAGGAGACCGGACGAACTCCGGCAGGTGACGATCCTGCGGGGATGGCAGGAGCATGCGGAGGGATCCGCGCTGGTCAGCGCGGGCCGGACCAGGGTGCTGTGCGCGGCCTCGGTAACCACGGGGGTCCCGCGCTGGCGCAAGGGCAGCGGCCTGGGCTGGGTGACCGCCGAGTACTCCATGCTTCCACGGGCCACCGACACCCGTAACGATCGCGAGTCCGTGCGCGGCCGCATCTCCGGGCGGACCCACGAGATCTCCCGGCTGATCGGCCGCAGCCTGCGTGCCTGCATCGACCTGAAGGCCCTCGGCGAGAACACCATCGCGATCGACTGCGACGTGCTGCTCGCCGACGGCGGCACGCGCACCGCCGCGATCACCGGCGCCTACGTCGCGCTGGTCGACGCCGCCCGCTGGCTCGGCCGGCCCGGCGCGATCACCACGAGCGTCAGTGCGGTCAGTGTCGGCGTGGTCAAGGGCGAGGCGATGCTCGACCTGGCCTACAGCGAGGATTCCACCGCGGACACCGACATGAACGTGGTGTGCACTGGGGCGGACGGTTTCGTCGAGGTCCAGGGCACCGCCGAGGGCACCCCGTTCGACCGGACGATGCTCGACAGCCTGCTCGACCTTGCAGTGCGTGGATGCGCCCAGCTCACCGCGATCCAGACCGAGGCGTTGCGCGGCCCGGTTCCGGCGGGGCCTCCTCGCCCGGGAGGTGCTCGATGAGCGCCAAACACCACGGATCGACCCGGACGACGAAGGTGGTCCTCGCCAGTCGCAACGAGGCGAAGCTCGCGGAGCTGCGCCGCCTCCTGGCGGCCAGCGGCCTGGCCGTGGAACTGGTGGGCCTGCCGCCCGGCAAGGAGGTACCCGAGACCGGGACGACCTTCGCTGAGAACGCGCTGATCAAGGCGCGGGCGGCGGTCGCGGAGACCGGGCTGCCGGCGGTCGCCGACGACTCCGGGCTCGCCGTCGACGAGCTGGCCGGGATGCCGGGGGTGCGTTCGGCTCGATGGTCGGGCCGGCGCGACGGCACCCGGGTCGAACGGGACACCGCCAACAACACCCTGCTGCTCGCGCAGCTTGACGACGTCCCAGCCGACCGGCGCCACGCCGCCTTCGTCTGCGCGGCGGCCCTGGTCACCCCGGACGGCGTCGAACGGGTCGCCCACGGCGAGCTACGTGGCACCCTGCTGACCGAACCTCGCGGCGCGGGCGGCTTCGGCTACGACCCACTGTTCCTGGCCGACGGTCAGACCCGGACGAACGCCGAACTGTCCGCGGCGGAGAAGGATGCGATCAGCCACCGCGGCCGAGCCTTCGGTGAACTGGCCCTGATCCTCGGCGAGGTCCTCGCCGCCCCACTCACCCCCGCCACCGACTGAACCCCAACCCCCGTATTGCGGCGAAGCCGCCAACCACCCCCGACGGCTCCCCCAGGAAGTTCGCCGAAGGCGAGCTGACGGAAACCCCGAACGGCGCCCTACGCCAGGGGCCCCCGCATTGCGGCGAAGCCGCAATGCGGGGCTAGGCCCACAGCTGCCCTTCCAGGGCGGCCTCGGCTTCTTCGAGGGTGCCGGCGTAGGCGCCAGTGGACAGATACTTCCAGCCACCGTCACAGACGATCAGGACTATATCGGCCGACTTGCCCTCCTTTACCACCCGCTCGGCCTGCGCGAGCGCCGCGTGCAGGATGGCCCCGGTGGAGATCCCGGCGAAGATGCCCTCCTCTTGCACCAGCTCGCGGGTACGACGCAGCGCCTCCCGCGGACCGACCGAGTATCGCGAGGTGAGCACCGACGGGTCGTACAGTTCGGGAACGAACCCCTCGTCGATGTTGCGCAGCCCGTACACCAGCTCGCCGTAGCGCGGTTCGGCCGCGACGATCGAGATGTCCGGCACCCGTTCCTTGAGGTAACGGCCGGTTCCCATGAGGGTTCCGGTCGTGCCGAGGCCCGCCACGAAGTGCGTGATCTCGGGCAGGTCCTCGAGAATCTCCGGCCCGGTCGTCTCATAGTGCGCCTGGGCGTTCGCCGGATTGCCGTACTGGTAGAGCATCACCCAGTCGGGGTTCTCGGCGGCCAGCCGCTTCGCGACGGCGACCGCCTCGTTCGATCCGCCGGCTGCGGGCGAGAACCTGATCTCGGCGCCCCACATCTGCAGGAGCTGACGGCGCTCGATCGAGGTGTTCTCCGGCATCACGCAGATCAGCCGGTAGCCCCGCTGACGACAGGCCATGGCCAGCGAGATCCCGGTATTACCGGACGTCGGTTCGAGCACGGTCGCGCCCGGAGTGAGCAGACCGCGCTTCTCGCCGTCGGCGATCATCCACAGCGCCGCCCGATCCTTGATCGAACCGGTCGGGTTGTCCTGTTCCAGCTTCGCCCACAGCCGGGCATCCGGCGACGGCGACAGTCGCGGAAGCCCGACCAGCGGGGTCCGGCCGACGGAGTCGGCCAGGGAGGAGAAACGCATGAGTCGGGACCCGTCGCTCGCGTCAGTGCTGCCCGGGCGACATGCCAGGCGACACCACGGCCGGCCCCTCGCTGCCCGGAACTTTGGCACTGCCCGGAACTTCGGCGCTGCCCGGAAACTCCCCGGCGTCGACGGAGCCGCCGGCGACGGCAGGAAGAATGGTGACCTCGTCGCCGTCGCTGAGCTTGGCGTCGAGACCGCCGAGGAAACGAACGTCCTCGTCGTTGACGTAGATGTTGACAAAGCGGTGCAGCTCGGAACCGTTGTCACCGGTCACCAGCCGGCCCCGCAGCCCGGCATACCGGGAATCGAGATCGAGGAAGAGCGCGGCGACCGTGTCGCCCGTGCCCTCGACCAGCTTCGAACCTCCCGTGTAGGTACGCAGGATCGTCGGCACACGGACCTGGACTGCCATGGTGCTCCTTTCGCGGGTGCCACCGGCCGGGTTCGGCGGTGGCGCCGCCCGGATGGGCGGGGGTGTCACGTCAGCGGGTTCTACCTCAGGCGGACAAGCGGACGAGTCGTAGGTGCCAAGGCTCCGCAGTCACCATCTTCCCGGACCGTGTCCCTTCCCGAACCGTGTCCGTCGCCGCGTCATCGTCCGTCGCCGCGTCATCTGCAACGCCAGGCCGTCTCAGACGATTTCCACCGGCTCCTCGGTGACCACGCCGTCGACGATCCGGTAAGATCGGAACTCGGTCACGCCCGGCTCCCGGGTGGAGGCCAGCACGTAGTGCGCGCCCGGCTCGGCCGCGAGGGACACGTCGGTTCTGGACGGGTACGCCTCGGTTGCGGTGTGCGAGTGGTAGATGACGACGGGCTCCTCGTCCCGGTCGTCCATCTCCCGCCACACCTTGAGCTGCTCCATTGGATCGAAGCGGTAGAAGGTCGGCGAGCGCTCCGCGTTCTCCATCGGGATGAACCGCTCCGGCCGGTCCGACCCCAGGGGACCGGCGACGATACCACAGGCCTCGTCGGGATGATCACGGCGGGCATGAGCGACGATCGCCTCATAGCAGGCACGGTCCATTCGCAGCACGAGCCTACCGTACGACGCCGAAGGGGCGGTCCGGGCCGATCTCGCCCGCGACTACCCCAGAGCTCGGGTCAGATCGTCGAGCAGTTCGGTCAGGAACGCGTAGACCGCGACGAGCGGTCGGCGGGAATCGTCCGGGTCGAGGTGTTCAAGTTCCGCGGTGGAGTCGTCGTCGGTGAGGCCGAGCCGGGTTCCCAGCACCAACCGGAGGTCGTTCAGCGTCGTCAGCCAGTCCTGAGCGGCCTCCTCGTCGAGCAGGAGCACCCTCCCGGGCGCTGGCACAGCGGACAGCACCCGCCGAGCGGCGTCGCGCTTGCGGGCGAGCAGATCGTCCGTCCGGCGGCGGCGGAAGTCCCCGGAGGCCATCGGATCGTCCGGGTAGGGGTCGGGAAGCAGACGAGCGATCGCCGGGTCGTCCGGCGGCGGCGGCGCGGTGTCACGCAGCCCCACCAGCGCCTCCAGCGGATCCTCGACCGGCGGCGGTTCGAGCAGGGACTCGATCTGGCCGACAAGCTCGATCAGCAACGCCGCCTCGAGCCGGGGAAGGCGCAGCTCGATCCCGGCACGCGTGCGGCGGAAGCCGTCAGCCACGTCCCTCCGTTCCCCCACTCCCACGCTCCCGGCGACGGTGCGCCCGGGACGACCGCCCCACATGACCGTCTGAACCGTCCGACCACGGACGCGGCCAGCCTACCCAGGGCATGCCGCATGGGCTGCTCCGGGCGGCCGAGGCCGACCGGCCGGGCCGGGACACCCCGCCGGTCGGGTTACTGGTCGGGTCAGTCCTGGGCGATCGTGGCCCACAGGCCGTAGGCGTGCAGGCGCTCGGCGTTGGCCTCCATCTCCTCCCTGGTGCCGACGGCCACCGAAGCCCGCCCCTTGTGATGGACGTCGAGCATCAGTTCGGTGGCCTTCGGCTTGCTGTAGCCGAAGAGCTTCTGGAAGACATACGTCACGTATGACATCAGATTGATCGGGTCGTTCCAGACAATGGTGACCCACGGCCGATCGTCATCGAGGGTCTCGTCGACTTCCTCGACATCGAGAGGCGACACGGCGGCGACAGACACGCTGCCTATTGTTACGCCATTCCCGCGACAGTTCTCCTCGACGGGTCGTGTGCCGTGGCCGGCGATCACCTCTCAGAAGGCGGCCCAACTCCGGGAGACGACCGAGTGCCGCGGGGTGGCATCGTCGGGGCCGCGGCCGCACATCGGGGGGCCGCACATCGGGGAGACGGCCAGGATGAGAACCACTTTGCCGCCGCGAAACGGCTCCGACCCGACCGAGACACCCCCTCGCCGCACGCTCGGTGCGTGACCACGACCATGCCGGTGCCGGCCGCGCCCCTTGCCGAGGTGGCGACACACTGCCCATACTGCGCCCTGCAGTGCGGAATGGTGCTGCGCGCCACCCCGGAGAGCGCCACCCCGGAGAGCGCCGGAAAGGACGACGGCCCGGAACCAGCAGGCGGAAGGTCTCCGGGGCCGGTTACCGTGCTCGCCCGCGAGTTCCCCACCAACCGGAGCCGGATG
>NZ_CDWTMG010000136.1:0-12637 GCF_977945845.1 Frankia sp. CcMO1 | reverse complement strand
TCCGCCGACAGCGCCGCAGCGCGACGATCGGCGCCGGCTCGCCGTCAAGGCGGAGGAACCGGGCCGGGAAGCCCAGCAGGCCGGCGACCTCGGCCCCCCGGAAGGCGTAGATCGACTGGTCTGGGTCGCCCAGCACGACGAGGTTGCCACCACCGCCGGCCACCGCCCCCAGCAGGCGTTCCTGAGCCGGATCGGTGTCCTGGTACTCGTCGACGAAGACGTGCCGGTAGCGCCCACGCAGCCAGGCGCCCCCCTCGGCACTCTCGGCGACGACCACGGCCCGGTGGACGAGATCGGTGTAGTCGACCGCCCCCTCGAACCCGAACACGTCGAGGTACATCTCGTAGAACTCGGCGAGGGCGGCCCAGTCCGGGCGGCCGGTACGCCGGGCGAGCTGCGCCAGCGCGACCGGTTCGAGCCCGACCTCGCGGGCGCGGGCCAGCAGCGCCCGCACCTCCTCGGTGAAACCGCGGGTGCGCAGGCAACCCACGAGCGGCTCGGGCCAGACCGGCCGGCCGTCCTCGCGGGAACCCTCAATGAGATCGCGCAGCCGACTATCCTGCTCCGGGCCGGACAGCAGCCGGAGCCCGCCCGGCGGGGCCGGCCGCTCGTGCGCGCGCAGCAGCGCCAGGCACCAGGCGTGGAACGTCCACGCCCCGGGACCTCCGCCGGCCCCGCCCTCGGCACCGAGCCGTGCGATGATCCGCTCCCGCAGCTCGCCGGCAGCTCGCCGGCTGAAGGTGAGGACCAGGATCGACCGCGGATCCGCCCCGGCTTCGATCCGCGCGGCGACCGCCTCGACGAGCGTGGCCGTCTTCCCGGTGCCGGGCCCGGCGAGCACCAGCAGCGGCCCGCCGCCGTGCTCAACCACCGCGCGCTGCGCCGCATCCAGGACGAGCGGGCGCGGCGGCGCGACCGGGGCGGCGACCAGCCGGTAGCCGGGACGCGGGGCGGCGGGTGCGGGGGCAGGAAGGACGACCACGGGCAAAGCACATCACGTGGGTCCGACAACTCCGCCGACTCCGCCGGCCCCGCGGTGTGTCGACGACCGGGACACTCGGGGACCGGGACACTCGGGGGACCTCTCACGCGTGCGCGTCAGGACGTGGCAGTGTCCTCAGTCATGACCGAGTGCAGCGACAAGGTCGCGCTCCTGACCGGGGCGGGATCCGGCATCGGCGCCGCCTGCGCCCGCCGACTGGCGAGAGCGGGCGCCCGGGTCGTCGCCACCGACCTCGACGCGCACGCTGCCAAGGAGGTGGTGGCGACGATCGAGGACGGTGGCGGGGAGGCGCTCGCCCTGGAGGCGGACGTCACCGATCCCGACTCGCTCGAACGCGCCGTCCAGGTCACCGTCGGCACCTTCGGACGGCTGGACCTGGCAGTGAACAACGCGGGAGTGAGCGCGGGGCGCGAGCCGGTGGAGACCACCCCGGCACAGGACTGGCAGCGGGTGCTGGACGTCAACCTCTCCGGCGTCTTCTACAGCATGCGGGCCGAGATCACGGCGATGCTGCGCAACGGCGGAGGCTCGATCGTCAACATGGCCTCGGTGCTCGGGGTGGTCGGGTTCGCCGGGTCGGCGCCCTACGTCGCCGCGAAGCACGGGGTCATCGGGCTGACCAAGACGGCCGCCCTGGACTACGCCACCCGCGGCATCCGGGTGAACGCGGTGGCGCCGGGCTTCGTGGACACCCCGCTGCTGCACGCCAACGGCCGGCCGCGGCGCGGAGCCGCGCTGTTCTCGCCGATCAACCGACTGGGCACGGTCGACGAGGTGGCCGAGGTCGTCGTCTTCCTGCTGTCCGACCGGGCCTCCCTGGTCACGGGCAGCGTCTATCTGGCCGACGGCGGCATGGCCGCCCGCTGACCGGGCCCGCGGGCGGTCAGGCCGGAGAACCGTCCCACCGGGCCGCGGCGAGATCGACCCGGTCGCCTCCGGGGCGCAGCGGCGTCCGGTCGGCGACGAGCCGGCGCAGGGCCTCGACCGGTGCGGCCGGGTTCGGTTCCCCGGTCGCCCGGATCACCCGGTGCCAGGGCACCTCGTCGCCGAATCGGGACAGCACGGCTCCGACCGTGCGCCCCGACCCGGCGCCGACGTACTCGGCCACGTCACCGTAGGTCATCACCTTGCCCGGCGGGATGCGCGCCACCGCGTCCAGCACCTCGAAGGCGTGCGGACCCGGCGCGCCGCCGAGCGAGATCCGGGTACCGAGCCCGGCGGAGAGGCTCGCCGGCGGCGCGTCACGCCGGGCCCGCTCATCCAGGCTCCCCGTGGCTCATCCAGGCTCCGTGGCTCGTCCGGCACTCAGTAGACCGGCAGCGACTTGTCGACCTGGGTCGCCCACGCGGTCACGCCACCCTGGACGTGCACGGCCGAGGAGAAGCCGGCGCCCTTCAGCGTGGCGAGCGCGTCGGCCGAGCGCACCCCGGATTTGCAGTAGACGACCACCCGACGGTCCTGCGGCAGTTCGGAGAGGTGCGCGGGCAGGTCCCCCTTGGGGATCAGGCGCGCGCCGGGGATCCGGACGATCTCCCACTCGGCCGGCTCACGGACGTCGACGAGCTCGATCGGCTCGTCGGCGTCCAGCCAGCTCTTGAGCTCGCCCGCGGTGATCGTCGAGCCGGCGGCGGCCAACTGCGCCTCTTCCGAGACCGCCCCGCAGAACGCCTCGTAGTCGATCAGCTCGGTGATCGACGGATTCTTCCCGCACAACGGGCACTCCGGGTCCTTGCGGACCTTGATCGACCGATAGGTCATCTCCAGGGCGTCATACACCATCAGCCGACCGACCAGCGGATCACCGATCCCGGTCAGCACCTTGATGGCCTCGGTGGTCTGGATGGAGGCGATGGAGGCGCACAGCACACCCAGCACCCCGCCCTCGGCGCAGGAGGGGACCATGCCGGGAGGCGGCGGCTCCGGGTAGAGGCAGCGGTAGCACGGTCCGTGCTTAGCCCAGAAGACGCTGGCCTGGCCGTCGAAGCGGTAGATCGAACCCCAGACGTAGGGCTTGCCGAGCAGCACCGCGGCGTCGTTGACCAGGTAGCGGGTGGCAAAGTTGTCCGTGCCGTCGACGATGAGGTCGTACCCGCTGAAGATCTCCATGACGTTGGAGGCGTCCAGCCGGGTCTCGTGCAGGACGACGTTCACGTACGGGTTGATGTTGCGAACCGAGTCGCGGGCCGACTCCGCCTTCGAGCGGCCGACGTCGGACTGGCCGTGGATGATCTGACGCTGCAGATTCGACTCGTCGACGGTGTCGAACTCGACGATGCCCAGCGTCCCGACGCCGGCGGCGGCCAGGTACATCAGCGTCGGCGAGCCGAGGCCACCGGCACCGACCGCCAGCACCCTGGCGTTCTTCAGCCGCTTCTGGCCGTCCACGGCGACATCCGGAATGATCAGATGTCGAGAGTACCGGCGGATCTCATCGACGGTCAGCCCCTCGGCGGGGTTGACCAGGGGCGGAAGGGACACGCTTGCTCCTCGCGTTCGGTGTCGTCCTTCGACGATGCCACAGCGCGACGCGGCCTCGCCGGTTTTGGGCCATCCGCCGGGAGGTCCCTCATCGCGGGTGCATATCGGGCATCGCGACGGTCAGCCCTTCAGTACAGCGCACGGCGTCCCCGGAGTGTTCCCGCGGCCGCCACGGGTAGACCTCTTCCGAACCGCCGCACATACAGGGAGGAGTTGAGTGCAGTGTCCTTCACTGACAAGGTCAGGAACAAGGTGCAGGAGCTCCGCGGGCGGACCAAGGAACAGGCCGGCAAGGCCACCGAGAACCGGGACCTGCAGGCGGAGGGCCGGGGAGAACGCGGCGTCGCCGACCTCAAGAACGCCGGGGAGAAGGCGAAGGACGCCTTCCGTCGCTGACCGCCCGGTACCCACCGGCCCCACGGCAACCAGCCCCACGGCACCTAACGGACCTGTTCCCCGCCGCCACCTGCCCCCGGCTCCCGCGCCGGGGCCGCTCCTCAGGTCCTCAGGCGGATCGCCGCGTCGGGGGCGTCTTCGAGGTCGGCGTCCTTGAGGCCGTCCTCGAGGAGGTGGTCTTGGCCGCGGAGGTCTTGGCGGGCGGCGTCTTCGTGGCGTTCGTCTTCGCGGTGCTCTTCGTCGAGGACGGCGTCTTCCGGGCGGTCGACCTCGTGCCCGGGGCCGACGAGGCATCCTTGACCGAAGAGGTACGGCCGCCCCGCCGCCCATCGGGCCCCTTGTCGTCGGGCCCCTTGTCGTCGGGTACCCTGCCGGTGACCCCGGCCGCCGCCTTGTCGGTAACCCCGGCCGCCGCGGGCCCCGCGTCACCACCTGCCACGGCCGCACCACCAGCCACGGCCGCTTCGCCGGGCCGTCCGGCGCGGGCGGCGGCGATGCTCGCGCGCAGCGCCGCCATGAGGTCGCCGACCGCCTCGCCGGCCAGCCCGCCCGGCGAGGCCACAACCTCGCGACCGGCGACCTTCGCGTCGATCACGGCCTGCAGGGCCTCACGGTAGTTGTCGGTGTACCTGGTGGGGTCGAAGTCGGCTGCCAGGGTGTGGATGAGCGAGGCGGCCACCGACAGCTCCTGCGGGCGCACCGCGATGTCCTCCTCGAGGAACGGAAAGTCCGGTTGCCGCACCTCGTCCGGCCAGACCATGGTCTCCAGGACGAAGACGCCGCCACGCACCCGGAGCGTCGCGAGCTGCTCGCGTTGCCGCAGGGCTATCTTCACCAGCGCGACACGGCCCGAGGCGGCCAGCGCGTCGCGAAGGAGAACGTAGGGTTTGGCGCCGGTGCGGTCGGGCTCGACGTAGTAGCTCTTCGCGAAGTAGATCGGGTCGACCTGCTCCAACGGGACGAACTCCAGCACGTCGATCGCCCGGGAGGTGGACAGCGGGAGATTCGCGAAGTCCTCGTCGGTGAGTACGACGGTCTCCCCGTCCGGCAGCTCGTAGCCCTTGGCAATGTCGGCGTAGTTGACCTCGTCCCCGTCGGCCTCCGCCACTCTCCGGTATCGGATACGAGACCCATCCGACCGTCTAACCTGGTGAAACGCGACATCCCGTTCCTGGGTCGCCGAGTAGAGCCTCACCGGGATGGACACCAGGCCGAAGGAGATCACGCCCTTCCAGGTCGCACGCATGTTCGCCCCTCACGTCACGTACCCCTATGGTGTCCCACCGGAAGCCCACGAGTAAGCCAGACAGGCGAAAAGCTTGAACCTATCAGCAGGCGAAAATCTCCAGGGCACCAGCCGCCCTGGAGACACGCCGGAGAACACCGATGGCCGGCGGGGGATATATGTGCAGGAGGGCGGAACGTACCCAGGACGGGGAGCCTGGTGCGAGCGGGGCACGGAGCCGGGAACGGCGCGGGAGCCGGGAGTGGGATGAGTGACGGACACCACCGCCACGTCCGTGACGAGGCCGGCCCGGCCGATGGCGCGTGAGGACCACCCGTTCCGGGAACATCGCGATCCGGACCCTGGACAGGTTCGGATCGTCCATTTCCGGCGCCCGTCCCAGCGGGTCGCCGTAACGACGAGCGCAGGAGGACGTCCCCATGGGAGCACCCACCGACCTTCCGGCATCCGATCTCCCGATCGAGGCGCCCGACGCCGACGCCGTCGAGCAGGCCCGGGAGATACGTCCGGCCGACCCGGCGCCGCGCTGGCTACCTTCGGCACCACCCGTCGAGGCCGACGAGTACGACGTCGTCGAGCAGAGCATCGTGGTCGAGACCGACGAGGACGACGACTACCGCTGACCCGACTACCGCTGACCCGACTACCGCTGACCCGGCGCCACCCCGCGCGAGCGACGGGCAGGCCGGCTGGTTCCGTTTCGACGAACGCCGGCCGGTCGGACCCCGCGGGTACTGTTGACCGCATCAACCAGGAGGTGCGCCATCAGCCAGGAGGTGCGCCGGTGACCGCCGAGCCAGCCCCGCCCGACACACGACCGGGCAGGGCTCCCCGGCTCCCCCGCACCGCGCGCCGCTTCCAGCTTCTGGGAGCCGCCCGCGAGGTCTTCGTCGCCCAGGGCTACCACGCAGCGGCGATGGACGAGATCGCTGAGCGGGCCGGCGTCAGCAAACCGGTGCTGTACCAGCACTTCCCCGGCAAGCTCGAGCTCTATCTCGCGCTGCTCGACGAGCACGCCACCCAGCTGGTGACAAGCGTCCAGGACGCGCTCGCCTCCACCTCGGACAACCACGCGCGCATCGCCCGGTCCATCCGAGCGTACTTCGACTTCGTCAACGACCCCTCTGGGGCGCACCAGCTCGTGCTGGAGTCGGACCTGCGCAACGAGCCCGCGGTCCGCCAGCGCATCGAGACCGCCTTCGCCCAGTGCGTGCGGGCCATCGCCGCGACGATCGTCGCCGACACCGGGCTGCCCCAGGACGAGGCCGACCTGCTCGCGGTCGGGCTGGTCGGGCTGGCCGAGACGGCGTCGCGCTGGTGGCTGGTCCGCGGTGCCACCGTGGAAAAGGAACGGGCCATCGAGTCGATGGTGGAGCTGGCCTGGCGCGGCATCGGCGGCTACCCCCGCCAGGAGCACCGGGATGCCACGCGCACGAACACGGAGCCGCACGAGGAGGTGCCCCCCACCGGCTGACGTCGTCCGGTGTACCGGGTTTACCGGACGAGCGTTTGTCGGGTGAGCGGGTGTGCCCGGAGCGAACACGCCGCCCCTGCCGCGGTGGAGAAGTCCCGGAAGCCATAGTGTGGGCGGTGATTCAAGATCGGCGGCTCTCGTCCGCCGGCGGTAGGTCCGACGAAGGCGGAGGTCATCGGGTGGAGGTCAAGATCGGCGTCCGGCAGGTCAGTCGGGAGCTGGTGCTGGAGAGCAGCCAGTCCCCGGAGGCTGTCGCCGCGCTGGTGAATGAGGCGGTCAAGGCCGACAACGGGGTGCTGACCCTCGTCGACGACAAGGGCCGGCAGGTGATAATGCCGATCGCGTCGCTGGCCTACGTGGAGATCGCCGCGACCACGACCCGACGGGTGGGCTTCGGCGCCGTCTAGGTCCCGGCCGACCACCGGCAGCGGGCCGGCGGCCGGCCCGCCGGGGAGCCGACCGGCGTCGCCGCGCCGGTCGGCGGGCCCGGATCAGGCGGACAGGCCCAGCGACGCCATCCGCCGGCCATGCGCCGACATGATGCGGTTGAAGATCGCCGCCAGCGCCTCCAGGTCGCCGACCCCGACCAACAGCCCGGTGAGCGCGTCGCGATCGACTCCGACCCGCTGGGCCTGCGTGAGCGCCTCACCGACGAGCCGACGGGCCCACAGCGCCAGCCGCCCGGCCACCGTCGGGTTGGCGCTGATCGCCGCGCACACCCGCTCGACCGCGAAGGCTGCGTGCCCGGTGTCGTCGAGCACCTTCAGAACCAGTTCGCGCGACGGTGACGGAAGCCGCGCCGCGATCTCGCGATAGAAGTCCGCCGCGATGTTGTCCCCCACGTAGGCCTTCACGAGGCTCTCCAGCCAGTCGGCCGGAGCGGTCGAGTTGTGGAAGGCGGTCAGTGGCGCGATGAACGGGGCCATCGCGAGCTCCCGGTCGACGCCAAGCCGGTCCAGCTCGTCGCTGATGGCCTGGAAATGGGCGAACTCGGCGGCGGCCATCTTCGCCAGGGCGATCTTGTCGGCAACAGTCGGTGACATCCGCGCGTCGGTGGCCATACGCTCGAAGGCGGTCAGCTCGCCGTAGGCGAGCAGGCCCAGTAGATCCACGGTCGCCTGATCCACGGTCGGCGCGGGTCCAGCATCCGGGGACGGGGGCACCCGATTGTCAAAGTCACCTACCTGACCGGGGGTGGTGATGGCGATGGGTGTCGCCGGGCCGGCCGGAGTCCGTGTCGTCTGTGCCACAGGCGCGATTCTGACACCCGCCGCAGTCGCTGTCGGCAAACACTCCTGCTAAGGAGCCCCCACCCGGGGTTACACCGGCTATACTGGAGAGTAGCCAGGGGTCGTTATGTCACCTCGGCCGCCGTGTAGCAGGCGTCGCCTCGTCACCTGTGCACCCAGAGTTGCCATCGAGGGCACCGGGGCACATGATTTTCGGGTCGCGGGCGCCGCGCGGCTCACCGCGAGCGGGTTCAGCGTAGACACCGCTCAGAGAAGACCAGGAGCGTCCCGCTGTCCGTCACAGCTGAAGTACCCACGGATGATCTAACTCCCTACGAGCCACAAACCGCCCCCTCCACCCCCGGGTCCCCGGCGGCGCCGACCTTCGCGGAGCTCGGCGTGCGCGCCGAGACCGTCTCGGCGCTGACCGAAGCGGGCATCGTGCACGCTTTCCCCATCCAGGAGCTGACGCTCCCACTCGCCCTGGCCCGCAACGACATCATCGGGCAGGCCCGCACCGGCACCGGCAAGACCCTCGCGTTCGGCATCCCGGTGGTACAGACGGTGCTGGCGGCCGAGGAGGGTGCCGACGGCCGTCCACAGGCCCTCGTCGTGGTGCCCACTCGTGAGCTGTGCGTCCAGGTGACCGCGGATGTCACCCGCGCCAGCGCCCGCCGTGGCCTGCGGGTGCTGTCCGTCTACGGCGGGCGTGCCTACGAGCCGCAGTTGTCCGCGCTGCGCGCCGGGGTCGACATCGTCGTCGGCACGCCCGGCCGCCTGCTGGACCTCGCCCGCCAGCACGTGCTCGACCTGGCCAGCGTCGGCACCCTGGTGCTCGACGAGGCCGACGAGATGCTCGACCTCGGCTTTCTGCCGGACGTCGAGCGCATCATGTCGCAGCTGCCGACCGAGCGGCAGACGATGCTGTTCTCCGCGACCATGCCCGGCCCGGTCATCTCCCTGGCCCGGCGGTTCATGAAGCGGCCCGTGCACGTCCGCGCGGAACAGCCGGACGAGGGGCGCACGGTCCCGACCACCCGTCAGCACGTCTTCCGCGCCCACGCGCTGGACAAGATGGAGGTGCTGGCCCGGGTCCTGCAGGCCGGCGGCCGGGGGCTCGCCATGGTGTTCGTGCGGACCCGGCGCACCGCGGACAAGGTCGCCGAGGACCTCGCCAAGCGCGGCTTCGCGGCCGCGGCGGTGCACGGCGACCTGGGCCAAGGCCAGCGCGAGCAGGCGCTGCGCGCCTTCCGCTCCGGCAAGATCGACGTCCTGGTCGCCACCGACGTGGCCGCCCGGGGCATCGACATCAACGGTGTCACCCACGTGGTCAACTACCAGTGCCCCGAAGACGAGAACGTCTACCTGCACCGCATCGGCCGCACCGGTCGGGCGGGCGAGAGCGGGGTGGCCATCACCTTCGTCGACTGGGACGACCTGCCGCGGTGGACGCTCGTCAACAAGGCACTCGCCCTGCCGTTCGACGGTCCGGTGGAGACCTATTCCACCTCTCCCCACCTGTACGAGGCGCTCGGCATCCCGGCGGGCGCGAAGGGCACCCTGCCGCACGCGGCGCGGACCCGCGCCGGGCTCGCGGCCGAGGACATCGAGGATCTCGGGGAGTCCGGCCGCGGCGGGCGCCGCGGCTCGCGGACCGGGCGTGACCAGGACCGTTCCGAGCCGGCGGCGGTGCCGACCCGGACTCGCGCCCGTCGGCGCACCCGCGGCGGTGGTGCAGCGGCCGCGGCCTCGGGGCTGGCCATCGCCGCGGACCCGGCGGACCCGGTCGACGAGGACGGCCGGAAGGCCGGCCCACCCGTGGTGGACGGTGCCGGGCAGACCGGGCTGGTCGAGTTCACCGGGACCGCCCCGCTCACCGACACGGACACCGACACCGCCCGCGTCGTCTCCGCCCTGGCCTCGGAGACGGGCGTCGAGGCCGAGGAGTCGCCCCGACGCCGGCACCGGCGTCGGGGCAACCGTGGCCGCGGCACGGGCACGATGCGGGAGGCCGGCGACGGTACCGAGGCCGCGGCCGACGCGCCGCCTCGAGCCGAGTCGGCCTGACACCCCGGCGGCCCCGCGTACCCGCGGGTGTCGCCGGCCCGCGGGTGTCGTCAGCCCGCGGGCCGAAAATGCAGACCCAACCGGACCCAGCTCAGCCGCCGGCACGAGGGACAGCGCACCAACGAGGGATGCCGGAGTCGGACCAGCGGTAGATGGACGCTCGGCGTCAGGACGCGCAGCGCGTGCCAGGCGCCGAGGGGGCTGGTCTGCCCGCATCGGGAGCAGCTGACGGTCAGGCTGGTGTTCGGCGGTGTCACGGGGCGAACGCCGCTATACAACGCACGCTTTCCATGCGCGTCCCGACCCACCGTCGATCTCGCGCGGACCGGAGTGATCACGGGAGGTCGGGTGCCACGCGGACGCAGCCGGTCGAACCCGGCCGTCGCCCGGTCCTGCGCCTGTCCCGGCGCCTGCGTCCCGCCCGGCACCCGGCCGGGTGTCCACCCGAGCTCGTTCACCGTCGACTCACACCCGCACCTCTCCGGCGCAGGCCGGTTCGCCGACCTGCGCCGGTGGGCGGGAATGGTCCCGCATGCCCACGGGCCGGCCGTCCCCCTCCCGAGGGCGTTGCCGCCGACCGGGCGAGGTGGTCCCCGGGCCGTCAACGGTTTCGGCGGCCTGCCCAACCGCGGTCCCGGCAGGGTCAGCGATGCCGGCGATGTCAGCGATGCCGGCGGCCGTGCCCACCCCCGCGACCCCGGCGATGGCCCGGGCATGCGACCGGTAGGCCTCGGCCCCCTTGGAGCGCCGTGCGGTCGTCAGGATGGACCGCCCCGTTCCCGGCGCCTCGGCGAAGCGCACCGAGCGGGCTACCGGCGGCGCCAGCACCGCGATGTCGTACCGGGCGGAGACGTCGGCGAGCACCGCCCGGCAGTGCGCCGTGCGACCGTCGAACAGGGTCGGCAGCACGCCGCGGACCCGCAGGCCGGGATTGGTCAGCCGCTGCACGTCGTGCACCGTGTCCAACAGCTGGCCGACGCCGCGGTGGGACAACGTCTCGCACTGCAGCGGCACGATGACCTCGTCCGCCGCCGTCAACCCGTTGATGGTGAGCACGCCCAGGGAGGGCGGGCAGTCGATGAGGATGAAGTCATACTCGTCGACAATCTCGGCGAGGGCGAGCCGCAGCGCGTGCTCCCGCCCGGTGCGTGACAGCAGCACCGCCTCACAACCCGCCAGCTCGATGGTCGCGGGCAGCAGATCGGTGCCGTCCGGTGTCCTGGTGATGATGATGCCGGCGGACAACCGTCCCAGCAGGACGTCGTGCACCGACAGTTCGAGGGCATCCGGATCCAGCCCGAGCGAAAAGGTCAGACATGCCTGTGGGTCGAGATCGACCAGCAGGACCCGACGGTCCAGCTCGCACAGCGCGGCACCGAGACTCGACACGGAGGTCGTCTTGGCAACGCCGCCCTTCTGATTCGCAACAGCGAGTACTCGGGCCACACCGATCAGTGTGGGGGCGTGGCCGATCCGTCACAACACTTGACGGGCGAAAAGCTCGACGCGCCCCCGAGGCCACTCTGCAATCACCCTAAGTCGGGCACCGACCAACCATCCGCAACACTGGTAGATCCGGGCGTACCGCTCGTCTCATCCGGGGTGCGCCGCCGGGCGCGGGTCAGCTCGAGGCGGGGGCGGCAGTCTGCACCACCTCGAACGACCACAGCGTGGCCGCGGTGGCCGCGGGGGCACCCTGCCCCCCCGCCGGGGCCCCGTGGCCCGCGGGAGCGCCCTGACCGGCCGCAGCCTGCCGGTGGCCCTCGCCGAACGCCTGCAAGGACTGCCACTTCTGGAAGTCCTCCTCGCTACGCCAACGGGTGTAGACGAGGTAGGTGTCCGTGCCCTCGATCGGGCGCAGCAGCTCGAACCATTCGAACCCGTCGGCCTGCTCCACCATGCCGGCGCGGCCGGCGAACCGCTTCTCCAGGGTGTCTCGCAGCTCCGCGGGCACGGTCAATACGTTGATCTTAACAACGCTCATGTCTTCAACCGTAGTGCGCGGGATCCATCACCGCGCCGCTAGAGTCCCCCGACGTGCCAGGTCTTCCCCGTGTCGCCGTCCTCGGTCTCAATGCCGCCGGAACCGCCGCGACGATCACACTCGCCGACGGTGGGCTGACCGTCACCGCGTTCTCCGACGGCCCCACGCCGCCGCCGTCCCTCGCCGAACTCGCCACGCACGGTCTGACTGATCGTGTCGTCGCCGTTACTCCTAATACGTTACGCCTGGTCGGAGCCGCCACGCACGGTCCGCCTTTTGAGGTGCACGGCGGTCCCCACCCGAGTAACGAGGCACGCCCGGGTGACGAAGCCCACCCACTCGGCGTTTTCGAGGCCGTGGTGCTCACCGGCCCGGCGGCGCGGCTGGGTCCGGCCGGGACGGGCTCGGCCCGTTTCGGCGAGGTCTTCGATCTCGAGGTTCCCTGGCTGTTCCATGTCGCGGGTCCCGCGCAGCTCGCGGCTGCCCAGGCCCGGTGGATCGGGGAATACCTGCGCGGGCGGTACACGCCGCCGTCGCCCGATGAGATGGCCGCTCGCCCGCGACTGGCCGGCCGATCGCTGCGCGGCGGGGCACACGGTCAGCTGGCATCGCTGGACCGGGAGCTGCGCGCGGGGCATGCCCGGGCGGCCGAGGCCGGCTACCCGATGCCCCAGCCGCCTGGGACGACCCTCAACCCAGGATAGCCGGGGTGAGACGGGCAAGCCGCTCCGCCGCGGACTCCAGGGTCGTGAGTTTCTTA
>NZ_CDWTMG010000135.1:0-12780 GCF_977945845.1 Frankia sp. CcMO1 | reverse complement strand
GGCGTGGACCGCGCGCCTCCGGTCCGCGCCGGCCGGTGTCCCCGCTGCGCCGACGCGGCGCCGTCGGCGGGTCCGGCGGGTCCGGCGGGGAGCGGCTCGGGGTCCGCGAAGTCGTCGAAGTCGTCGAAGTCGTCCGCGGCGGCGGGACCCGCGGTGCCGGCCGGGTACCCGCCACCACCCGAAGACGCCGCGCCGGGCGATCCCGTCCGACCGCCCTGGAAGGCCCCGCCGTTCGAGCCCGCTCCGCCGTCGGGCTGGCTCCCCCACGGACTCCGGTTCCACCAGCTCACGGTTGCGGCTCCTCATCCGACAGGACCTCGCGGGCGACCAGCGCGGTGCGCACCGCGGCGATCTCC
Source organism: Frankia sp. CcMO1 (assembly GCF_977945845.1). Classification (NCBI taxonomy): domain Bacteria; kingdom Bacillati; phylum Actinomycetota; class Actinomycetes; order Frankiales; family Frankiaceae; genus Frankia; species Frankia sp. CcMO1. The sequence goes on along the minus strand of NZ_CDWTMG010000135.1, from coordinate 12,424 downwards.
GCACGTAGCACGGTGGCGGTGCCGAGCCGGAAGCGCGGATCGGCGGGCAGGCAGTCGGTGATCAGGCGGATCAGCATGGGGTGCACGCGACGGGCCGCGAGCTCACCCCGCAACTGCCGCAGCTTCTCGTCCCGCGCCTCGGCGTCCGCCTGGGAACCGGCGGCGTCCGCGGCCGACCTGGCCTCGGTCGCCCCGCCGAGCCAGTCGTCCGGGCGGTCACCGGTCAGCGCGAACAGCAGGGTGGCCGCCAGGCAGTGCAGGTCGTACTGCGGACTGAGCGGCTCGGCTCCCGGCGGGGCATAGCCCGGGGTCGCGGTGGTGGGCATGACCTTGGCCGACGGCTCGACGATCGCCGCCGTCGACAAGTCGACGAGCGAGTACCGAGGTGGGTCACCGGCGGCGAGGATGTTCTCCGGCTTGATGTCGCCGTGGACCCAGTACCCCCTGATCCGTTCCTCATGCTGGTAGAGCCGCTGCGGTCGGATCGTGTGCATCGCCTCCAGCGTGGCGCTGATCTGGTCGGCCAGTTCGACGACCTGGCGGGCGCTGAGCGGGCCGGACTCGGTGACCCGGGAGCCGAGCGTGGTGGGCACCATCTGTCCGATGTCACCGATGAACTGCATGACGATGAACGCCTCACGGTTGTACCGCTCGGCCTCCCGCTCGTTGCCCCCGGTCACGAGCGCGTTATGGTCGTGCCGGGTCGGCGATGGCCCGTAGACGACGTCCACCAGGGCCGGCACCCCATGGGTGATCTCGCCGAGCGCCGCCTGAACGGCGACCGCGTCCTCGACGTCGATCGAGCGATTCTCGTACTGGGTCCTGGCGTACTCGGGGTTGATGTCGTGGTCGCGGCCGCCCCACCATGCGCCCTTGACGACGACCAGGGCGTTGCTCCACTCGTCCCGGGCGAGCTCGACGTAACCCTGGCCGCCCTCGGCGAGATGACGCACGCAGCGGTACCGGCCACGGCCCCAGGTGCGCGGCACCGACGCGAAGGACGCCCCGTAACGCAACCGTTCGACGATCTCCAGATCGGAGGCGACCGTACTCACCGGCCACCTCCGAGTACCCCACCGCCGCCGGGTCCGCCGCTCCCGAGCACCCCGCCGGCCGGCCAGGGTGCCGTCACACGCACTTCCAGGCCCACGACGTCGCGGACCAGCGAGACCGGCTCCTCGCCGTCCCACCTCTCGGCGACACCCGGCGTCAGCCGCCGGGAACCCAGCCAGGAGCCGTTCGTCGACAGATCGGTGAGCGTCACCGTCCCGTCGCGCTCGTTGCCGACCATCAGATGGCGCCGCGAGACCCGGCCGGCGGCGTCGACCTGAAGCCGGTCGCAGACGTCGACGACGATCAGGTCGTCCGCCGTCCGCTGCACGGCGTTCGGTTGCCGTCCCAGCACGATGCGTTCGCCGGGTCCCACGTTCGGGGTGTCGAACGACGAGCCGTCGCCGCGCCGGACGGTCAGCCGCCAGCCTGTTCCGCCCGGCCGCCCTGGTTGCCCCGGCCGCCCTGGTTGCCCCGGCTGCCTTGGCCGCCTCAGCTGCCTTGGCCGCCTCAGCTGCGACGACCGCGTTGACCCTGCCGACCCGCACGAGCGACCCGGCCAGGTGAAGCGGGACGTCGAAACACCACTCCCGGGGCAGGTCACGCACCAGCCGGTCGTCGCCCAGACTGGTGCCGTTGTGGGAGCGGTCGACCACCGTCGCCGTGCCGGAAGCCGTGAGGGTGATCTCCACGTGCCGGGTGCTGATGTAGTCGTAACTGCTACCGAGCCCGGCCGTGACGTCAACGAGCCGCTCCGAGCCGAGGTTGTCGTCGGGATGCCGCCCAAGGACGACCGTGGTGCCCACCTCCAACGTCACGAGACGATGGGTGCCGCCACCCTCGATCCGCAGCACGACCGGACCCGCCACCACCCTGGGACCCCACCCGGCGCCGGACGGCACGGGCAGGCCGACGATGGTCGGCGCCCCCGCGGTGCCCGAGGGCGGGATGTAGGCGGGAGCATCGAAGATCGTGGCGGCGTCCGCGAGCGCATCCCCGAACGCGTCCCCGAACGCGTCCGCCAGGGTCCTGCGGCCCCCCTCCCCGGGTTCGCCAGGGCCCGCCTGCCGGTCCGGGACATCCAGGTCCAGGGGCTCGGTCGCTCCCCGGGGAGCCGGCGCGTCCCGCGGCGCCGGGGGCATGGGAGGTGCCGGGGGCACGGGGGACGCCGGGGGCATCGGGGTCTCGGGCGCCGCCGCGCCCGAGGCGTCCCCGGCCGCCTGCCCGGTATCCGTCTCGATCTCCTGGACCGGGCGTCGGCACAGCGGACAGACCAGCCGGGCGTTCACGCAGTCGGGGGTCACGCAGCGATAGGCGTTGGCGCGGGCGGCGGTGACGACCTCCGGCCGCCCCCGCAGGCCCGACGCCTTCACCTCGCCCTGCCGTGCGGCCCGCTCCCAGGTGACGGTGTCGATCCGGTTCATCGCCCGGCGGACCAGTTTCACGTTCTCGCCCGCCGGGGCTGCGGGTAGCACCTTCCATCCGAAGAAGGTCGAGGCGTCGCCCTGGATCCACGCGTGGGCGTCGATGTTGCGTTTGCCGTAGAAGTTGTCCTTGCTGACGACCTTCCCCCCGACGGCCCTCGCCTCCTCGAGCAGGATGTCATCGGCCTCGGCCGCCCAGACCAGGGCGCCGTCACGGTAGTACCGCTGCAGTGGGGCGAGGTCGTCGAGCAGGCCGCGCAGGCTGTTGTCGGCCACATAGCGAAAGGTCGCGTCGGCGCCGAAGGCACGGCGGGCGGCGGCCTCCACGGCGAACAGCCGCGCGGTCACGCCGCACCGGCGCGGGCAGCGGGCGCCGTGCGCGCAGCCGAGACCGATCTGCGCGAAGCTGCCCGGCGAACCGTCCCGGGTGATGTTACTGACGTCGAACAGCACCGTCGTCGAGGACATGGGACTCCTACCGGTTGTCAGCTGTTGCCGAGAACGTCGTCGAGACGCCGACGGGACACCGCCCCGCCGTGTGGCCGGCCGGGCACCGGGCCCGCCTCGACGAGATCACGGGTCCGGGTCCTGGTGCGGGTCGCCCGGACCCGGGCTCCCGACACCGCATCGGCCGGCGCGACACCCTGGCCGAGGGCCCGTAGCGTCGCGTTGTAGTGGTCGGCCAGATCGTCGAATCCACGGTCCGCCGCCCACAGCGCCGCGTTCCGGAACAACTCGGTGACGCTTTCCCGGGAATGGGCGAAGCTGGCCCGCTTCGCGATCTCCTCGTCGAACTCCGCGATGCTCTCCTCGTGTTCGAGGGAGGATTCCGCGTCCGGGAAGACATCCGCCTCGACGGTGACCCGGAAGCGCTGCGCGGCCTGCGGGTCGGCCCGGCTGTCCACGGCCAGCCGCCGTCCACCGGCGACCACCCCGCCGCGGGCCTGAAGAATCGTGTGCGCGCCGAGCGGTGTGTCCGGAGCGCGCAGCCGGAGCAGGAAGACCGGACGGTCCTCGCCGGTACTCACGGCGGGCAGCGGCAGCCGCAGCTCGGTGCCGCGCGAGGTCGGTGGCGGCACCTTCATGAGGTGACGCTGCGGTTTGATCCGCCGCAGCGCCTCCACCGTCCAGCCGGGTCGGATCAGGACCCGCAGCTCACCGCGCCCCGCGGCCGCGCCGACCACCGGTTCGATCAGCGACGAGACGATCGCGTCGATCCGGTCGACGTCCTCGGCCGCCGCCCAGACGTGCTGCGTCTGGCCGCACACCCCGACCATCTCGGCAAGCGCCTCGTCCCGGGCGTCGACGCCGATGCCCAGCACGTCCGTCCCGATGCCCTGGTCGCCGAGCCCGGCGACGATGTGGGCAAGCTGCTCGGGCTGCCAGCGGCCGATGTTGGCCTCGCCGTCGGTGATGAGCAAGACCCGGTAGACGTCCGCGTCCGGCGCCTGCGCGAGCAGCTCCCGCCCGGCGACGGTGAGCGCGTCGCCGATGTTGGTGTAGGAGTCCGCGTCGCTGTTCGTGGGGCCGTCGACGGCCGGCAGGCGGTCGGGCCGGCGTCCGGCGCTGATCACTCGCGCCTCACGGGCGAAGCGCACCAGCACGAGCGGACAGCCGTCGGGCAGCAGGCCGTGCACGCGTTCCAGGACCCGCTGCGCGAGCTCCCACTTGCTGACCGCATCCGGCGCCGCTGGATGCAGCATCGACAGGGATGCGTCGACCGCGACAGCGACTGCCACCTCCCGCCGGCCCCGCGGCGGATCGGCCACGCTGATCGTCAGCCGGAGCACCCCACCCGGCTTCGTGACACCCCGGTCCATCCGGCCCTCGACGCCGAGCCGGTCCCTGTCGTTCATCGGTTTCCTTTCTCCCCGTGGATGTGCGGCTCCCCGTGAATGCGCGGCTCCCCGTGGATGCGCGTGCCGGCGCCGCGGGACTCGCCGACGCCGGTGAGCATCGCCCGCTGGCGCGGTCTGGTCCGGGTGGCGACCACCTTCTCCCGGGCGGAGCGGATCGCGATCATCGCGACGGTGGCGTTGTCGTGCCCACCGAGGTCCTCCGCCCGACGGCAGAGCAACGAGGCCAGTTCGGCGGGGGTGCGGGCGACCGAGGCGAGGTCCTCCAGCACGTCGCAGAACCTCCAGTCGGCCACGCCCGGAATGTCCTCGGCGGTGTCGACGCCCGCCTCGCACGCCCCGTCGGTGGCGAGGATCAGCAGGTCGCCGTCGGCGAGCTGCACCCTTCTGGTCGCCACCGCGGTCGCGCCGCGCTGCGCCGTCCGGACGCTCTCGGTCACGATGCCGCGCTCCTCGGGCGTGGGAGCCTGGCCGGCGACGATCGCCTCGGCAACCACGCTGTGCTCGCTGGACAGCCGGGTGGCCGCGAAGCCGTCGCCGCAGCGGCGCAGCAGGTAGGCACGGCAGTCCCCGACGGTCGCGATGTCGGCGCGACCGCGGGAGATCGAGGCGAGCACCGCCACCGCGGCGGCCCGGCGGCTCAGCGGCGCGGGCGGCGGCGGCAGCGCGACGTCCAGCAGCAGCCGCTCCGGTTCGGTCTCGCTGTCCTTCCACCGGCGGCGGAATGCCGCGAGCAGCGCCCGCGCCGCCCACCGTCCCGAACCGTCACCGGGACCGGTAATGCCGTCGAGCACCGCGCAGGCGGTGGTCGTGCCGTCCGACGGGTCCTCGACCTTCGCCCAGCCGACCGCGTCCTCGTTGTCGCCTTCCGGGTTGCCGCCCGCCTTGCGCCAGCCCGTCACGCTCTCGCACGCGACGACGGTCGTCAGCCGCTCGTTGCGCGCGGGGAAGACGAAGGGTGCGATCCTCGACGCCAGCGCACCGGCTCCGGCCGCCCGGCGACCATGCTCGGGATGTAGGCAGGCCCGCAGCGCGGCGTCGGCGCCGGGCGGCCACTCGCCGGCGGCGAGCCCGGCCATCGCCAGCATCGAGGCGTCCCGGTTACTCCACTCGCCGGTCAGCGCCTTGAACAGCACTACGGCGAACAGGCGAAGGTCACGGGCGGGACCACACTCCCCCGCCGGAGTGACGAACCAGGGGTCGACGGGGTCGTGCCTGCCCGCGTCCAGCAGATCGCAGACGGCCAGGGTGAGGCTCTGCCCGGTCCACCTGAAGCTCCACGGCGCGAGAAGCCCCACGCCCTGCTGATGGAACGGTTCGAGGCTGCGGCCGATCTCGACGAAGGCGCGCAGCAGGGCGGCCGCGGAGACCGCGGGAGCATCGGCGGAATAGCTGTCGAGCAGATCAACCAGCGGCAGTCCCGGAAGTTCCGGCCAGCTCAGCTCGACCCGCGCAGGCATGATCAGTCCGGCGCTCGCCGTGGGCAAGGCGACGCGGGGTGGGGCATGGCGTGAGGAGACCGCGCCGGCCCCCTCGTCCACGTCGGCGTCGGCGTCGGCGTCCACGTCCGCGTCGTCGGCGGCTGCGGCGTCTTCCAGCTCGTCGCTGTCGTCCTGCCCGGCCGCCGGCTCGTCCGGGCCTCCGAGCTCGTTCGCCTCCTGCGCTCCGGGTGAACCGGTCACCGCCCCGGAAGGATCAATCCCGGCGACGTCACCATCGATGGCGCGCGAGCCGTCCAGGACGCCGCAGCCCGGGACATCGGAGGAGTCCCCGCCCACGACCACTGTGATCACTGCCGGAACCGGGTCGCCCGGCGAAACCACAGGTCCGTCCGGGCCGGTCAACGGTGCTTCCCGATCACATCTGCCGGGGCGTGGGATGCGGGCATCCCGACGCTACCGTCCGAATCATCCAGACGATCAGCGTCCATGGTCGTGGCAACGGCGACGTGCACGACGGTCCCCCCTTCCTCCCGCAAGATCGCGAAGGATCTGCAGTATGCCTGTCCGCGCGATATGACGGTACCGCTCGGCCTCGTCAGGTAAAGGACAGCCATAACCGACATCTATCGGTCTGGTCGTCATCGGCGGCTTCTGCGACGGTCGATGGCAACGGCCTACTACCTTCCGGAGGCACCGTGCCCGAGTTCAACTCCCGCCGCGCTCAGCGCCAGGTCCCGGCCAGGCGGAGCAACCCACTGCAGCAACTTGCCCGTGACCGGGCCCGGCAGGCCCGCCGACGCACTCGGCGCGATCAGCCGCTGCCGGACTACCTCGCCCGCTACGCGTCCGGACCGGACGGACATCCCCGATCGGTATCGACTACGACGAGCAAGCCGCGACCGAGCGGGAATTCCCTCAAGCACCTGCGGCCGGTTCCGTGGACGTCGCTGGGGCCCGCGATGGTCCTCGATGCCCGCGTCGACTTCTCGGACTGTGCCGGCTACAAGCGGCGCCCGGTGGTCGCGGTGCGGGTGGAGAACGGCGTCATCCTGGCCTTCCCGATTACCACTCAGGTACGTCGGCTCAGCTGGGTTTGCGGACGCCTGCTCGCCTTCCCGCGGGAGGCCGGTCTGCGCGAAGCCCAATCCGCGATCCTGTGGCGCCCGGTGGCGATCGAACGCTCCGACGTGATCCGGGTTCTCGGTCGTCTCATCGGCTCCGACCTCGAAGAGTTTCAGATTCACGCGCGGGCGGTGCGCGGGGCCGACGGCAGCAACGCCTGACCCACACCGGTATCCGGGCACGGACGAGATCGCCGGGGAAGCGGCGACCGGAGGGGCCGAAACCACCCTGCGGAAAGGTACCGTTACACTCGCTCGCCATGCGGCTGCGGTTCCTCGTCGACGATCGGGTCGAATTCGACCAGCGGCTGCGCCGTTCCGACCAGCTGTGCGTCGGCGCCGCCCCGGACGACGTCTGTGACGAGGCCGCGTCGCACCGGCATCTGTCCGCCGGCCCGCCGGACCGGAAACTCTCCCGCCGGGCCGCCCGCGTGTCCGCCGCGCCGGGCGGCGGCTGGAATGTGGAAATCGCGAACCTGAACCAGGCCGATGTCCGGAACTGGGGGCAGCCGACGTATCCCGTCGAGCAGGGCGGGCTGGTGTCGGTGACCGACCGGCCGACCGCGATCTGGCTGCGCGGTACTCTGCAGCGCAGCTACCTGCTGTTATGCGAGCCGGAGCCGACCGGCGTCCGCCGGATCGCCCGCGATCGTCGAGTGACGGAGAGCAACGAGGTCGATCGCCTCTCCGAGAAGGAGACCGAGGCGATCCGCGTGGTCTTCGAGCAGCATCTACGGTGGCCGCCCCTGCGTAACCCGGATCCACGTCCCAAGAAATCCGCCGCCGACCGGCTGGGGATCAAGCAGACCTCGCTCAACGACCGGTTGGCGGGCGCGCTGGAGAAGGCGAGGCGGGTCGGCTACCAGCCACCGGGCGGACAGGTCGCCCCGACCCGCGACGCCGACTGGGTGTACTGGCTCGTCGGCATCGGTGCGCTGGACTTCGAGATGCACGCGGGAATCGGCTGACCGTCCCGATCATCGAACGGCGGCTGGCCGATCGAGCGGAGCCGAGTCAGACGGACCCGGGGGTACCTTCCAGTCCCAGGCGAGCCAGTCCCGGGCGAGCAGGTTCCGGGCTTCGACGAGGACCTCGTCCACGGATACATCCGCGACGAACGACGGGTTGTGGGGGCATCGCCCGTGCGCCTGGCTCGCCCCACATTCCGGGCAGGTCGTCTGAAAAGACGTGGCGATGCGGTGGCGGGCCCGTTCCAGCGGCCCAGCATTGATCACATTGCCGCACCAGAAGACGCCGACGGTCAGAATACCGAGTGCACCGGCGAGGTGCCGCGGCCCCGAGTCGTTACCGATCATCAGGTCGGCGGTGGCGAGAATCCCCACCAGGCCGGGCAGGCAGAGGCGGCCGGCCAGGTTCACCACGGGCCCCGACACGCCCGCCGCGAGCCGTTCAGCGAGGGCTCGCTCGGCCGCTACACCGACGATCATGATGCGAGCGCCGTCCGCCGCGAGCGCGTTCGCGACTCCGGCGAACCGGTCGACGGGCCAGCGCCGACGCGGATCGCTCGCGCCGGGATGCAGAACGACCAGCGGGGCGGCCCCGGCCGTGACCTCGGCGCCGGCCATGGCCTCGGCGGCCGCCCGGCGATCGTCGGCCGTCACGGTCAATCCGGGGTTCAGGGTGACGGGGGAAGCCCCGACGAGTCCCACGATCTCCAGGTTGCGCAACGTCTCGTGTTGCAGATGCCGGAACGGAACGGACCGGTGCAGCGGCGGCGCTCCCACGTCCCGGCCACCGGCGGTGAACCGCGCGCCCAAGGCGTGCACCAGCGGGGTGGAATGGGCGCCCCCACCGTGCAGCTGCAGCGCCAGGTCGTAGCGGGCCACCCGGTGGCGCCGGACGAACGCGCGCACGGCGCCGTCGCGCACCTCGCCGTCGCGCACGCGATCCGTTCGCACCTCGTCGTCGGCTCGAGTGCCATCCGTCCGTAGGTCGTCGGTGGTGGCGGAGGTCGGGGCCGTACCGGTCGGCGAGGGTCCTTGCGTGCTGGTGGACACGCCGGGCCAGGGCGGGATGGCCGCCACCTCGTCCCAGGGTCCCGGGCGGCCCGCCAACAGCTCGACGTGCCAGGACAGACCGAGGTACACCAGATGCGCGTCCGGATAGGCCGCCCGCAGCGCCTCCAACGCCGGCAGCGCCAACACGAAGTCGCCGAGCCCGCTGGCCCGCAGCACCGCGATCCGGCGCACGCCCTCCAGCGGCTCCCGGACGAACGGCCCGAACCCGGCCCGTTGGCACCCGTCCTTCTCGGCCATGTCGTTCCCCCTCGCCCGCGTCCTACTCTCTACCCCTGCGCCCCTGCGCCCCTACGCCCCTACGCCGGCGTTCTTCCCGTCCGCGCTTTCTCCCGATCCGGATATTCCTCGTCGGACGCTTCGACCCCGCCCGGCGCTGTCGAGATTCTCCGGATGCGTCGCATGAGCCGAAGATTCGCCTGCCGCTCGGCGAGCCCCCGATCACCCGATCGGGGGCTGTCCGGCCCCGCGAGACGCGACCATGGAGATGTGGTGATCTCGGTGGAGCGGCGGGTAGCGGTGGCGACGGGTCCGGACTATCTGGAACTGCACGTCGAAGAGCTACGGCCGGAGGGTTTCCCACCCGACGATCCCCCCGCCGGAGCTTCCCCGGCCACCGGTTCCCCCGCCCCCGGACCACCTCCGGGCGGACGACCGTCCCCCGAACGAGGCACGGGCCCAGGATGAGACGCGGACCACGACGTCCGACGGCAGCCCGGGGACGGTCCGCGGCGGGCGTGACGATATCCCGGTCCTGCTGCTCCACGGGATCGCCGGCACCACGGCGGGCTGGGCCGCGGTGGCTCCGGAGCTCGCCGCGTCCCGCCGTGTGATCACCTACGACCAGCGAGGGCATGGCGCGAGTGGCTGGGCCACGACGGGCCGGGCGGGTTACAGCTTTGATCAGCTGGTGGCGGACCTCGCGACGGTGGTCGACGTGCTCGGGCTGCCCGCCGTCCACCTGATCGGCCACTCGATGGGCGGGGTGGTGGCGCTGCGCTACACGCTCGACCATCCGGGACGGGTGCGGTCCCTGGTTCTCGCTGACACCGCCGCCGCTCCCGCCACGGGCACGGGCGGGATCACGAAGCGGGTGGTGTCCGTCCTGCTGGCGGGGGCGGCGGCGATCGCAACGGCCGTCCACGCCGGCCGGCACCGCGCGGTGGCGGGGCTCGGCCGGATGGATCCGAACGCGATCGTCGCGCTCTGGCGGGACCTGAGCAGCTATCCGTCCCTCACGGAACGGTTGGGCGAGATCGGCGCCCCGACCACCGTCATCGTTGGTGAACGGGACTTCAGTCTTCGTGACGCCGCCGAGACGCTCGCCCGATCCGTGCCGGACGCCCATCTCGCGGTGATCGCCGGCGCCGACCACAATCCACACGCAAGCCGCCCGATCGCCTGGCTGACCGCCGTGGAGGATCATCTCACCCGCGCCGACCAGATATCCACCGATCTCATTCGCTGATGTCACCCAGCGTCCTATCCCCGAGGAGGCTGTCACCACCCCGTCCGGCCCAAACCTGCTGTACACCGCCCAGCACACCGTGATGAACCACCACATCCTGGTCAATGCGGAGATCGGCCCGCATCACCGCGCGGGCGACAGCGCGGACCACCTCGGTCGGCGGCTCACCCCGATTGATGCCGACCCGGTCATAACATCACTTGATGCACCACGTGCCCGCTCGCTGTCGCCGCTCTCCAGATGACGGCGGCCCATCCCGCAGGATCGCATCACTCACGAGCAGGGCAAGAAGAGAATCACGCACACCCGCACCGGCCCGACTGATGCGATCATGAACCGCGGACTGGCCATCCCAAACACTGAGAATTCCTGCGATTCTCTCCTGTATCGACCGTGGTGGTAGGAGGAGCGGCATCGCTCGCATGGTCCCGGCGGTCAGCGTGGGTACCGCCGACCCGCTGGCGTTACGGAGGGTCCAACCACGAACCGCGGGATGCCCGAGGTAATAGAGGAGATACCGGGATTCGATCGCCTGGTACGGGCGGAGGCGAAGACATGCCGTCCCGAATAGCCAGCCGCGATGATCATCGGTGATCAGCGCCTGGCATCCGAAAGGATCATGTCATGAAAAATCAACCGCGTCACCAAGATTATCACCGCCCGACGACGACCGGGGCGGTGGGTACCACGTGGTGAACCGGGCTGGGCTGGGCCGGCGCCGCGGACGTCGGCCCGGCCACCGGCCGCGCCGGCATGGGATGATCTCGCCGTCCACCCGGCTGGAAACGGTGAGGGGAGCAGATTGACGGCGGTATTCCTGAATATCGCGATCGGGCTCGCGACCAGCGTCCTCAGCGGTGGATCGGTCTGGCTCTGGCAGCGGGCGAAGAACATTCGTGCCCTGCGTCGCGAGGCGGAGTTCTTCGGTCTGGAGGCCGGCGGCACATGCCTCGTTATCATGAACAACACGTGGGACGCACCCGGAAGTGTCAGCCGTCACGACGTCCATGCGATGATCGAGGTCGCCACGCTCGCCGGCGAGCTCGGCTGCCCGATCTCCGTGCACTCATGCGACGAGTTCTACGACATCAACGGCGACCGCACGGAGTTCTGCCTCGGCGGCCCCGAGTCGAACCCTCGCACCGGCGGCCACCTGGCCACGCACCTGCCGGGCGTCGCCGTCCGTCCCATCGCACCGGGCCAACCCGATTCCGGGGCCTTCGTTGTCGGCGAGCGGAGGTTCCTTCTGGAGAAAGGCCGCCGAGAATACGCGCTCGTCGCCAGGTTCACGCCTCCCGGTTCAACCAGGCCGGTCATCCTCATCTGCGGCCAGACCGCGGTCACCAACCGGGCTGCGGTATACGGGCTCAAGCAGAAATACCGTGACCTGGCGAGAACCATCGCCTCCGTCGATCGATTCTGCATCATTTTCAAAATAGAATTGAGCAGTACCTACGGCTATCAGGCGGTGAGGCTGGATAGCGACGTGACCGTTGCCGCATTCACCGATCGCTGATGCGATCAAGGCCGTCGCGGTCGCGCGGGTGCCGGCGAGACAGATGCCGGAAAGATCGGGGGACGTAGTCACGCTCCGCGGGCCGAAAAGCGTGCCAACGTCCCCCGAAGTCCAGGCGAGGATCATGGCCGGCTTGTCGAGGAACTGCTCGGCGAAAGCACCTGGCTACCTGCGCTCCTGATCGCGGCGGCGACGGTCCGCCCGCGGACTCGGTCGGGCCATGCCGGCCGACCGGTTGACTTCGAGTGCGCTCCCACCGCTATGGAGTCGAAATGAAATAACTTGCGCGTTTCGAACCCTCCACAGGCCTGTGACCTGCGATGATGCTCTCGATCGCGTATTTGTTACTTCATTACGTCCCCTATGGTCGGCGTGGGGCTGGCTTCCTCCCTCGTCCGCAGGTGGGGGATTCCGGGTCTTCGAAGTTAACCGGGGTGGGCGTGAGACCCCAGCCAGTTTGGTAACTGTGCGTAATGTTGGCTCGGCGTGGCCTGCTGTGACCTGATGTGGC
>NZ_CDWTMG010000134.1:0-12867 GCF_977945845.1 Frankia sp. CcMO1 | reverse complement strand
CGACAGATCAAGATCCGGTTCTCCTCAGCACTTCGTGAATCCCTTCACGAAGTCGTACACTGCCCGAGGACAGCCGACTTGTGGCGCCGACTACCGTACGCTGGGACTACCGCACGCCGGGTGTCGGCGGGGCCACGGATTCGGGCCCATAGCTCCGGGCGTAACCGCGCGCCTAGAGATCGGAGCCGCGGATGAGTCAGCCACGGCGTCGCCCGGCGGTGATCCGGCGACGCACACGTAGTGACGCGGCTTCCAGGCGTTCCTCCGAGGTTCCGGAGGCGACGGTCGCGCGGCTTCCGCTCTACCTCCGGGTGCTGGCGACACTGGCGGAAAGCGGGGTTCACACTGTGTCTTCGGACACGCTCGCGGCCGCCGCCGGAGTCACTCCGGCCAAGGTCCGCAAGGATCTGTCCCATCTCGGTTCCTACGGCACGCGGGGCGTCGGCTACGAGGTGGATGTCCTGCTCGACTGCATCGCCGCGAAACTGGGCCTCACCGAGGACAGAGCGGTCGTGCTGGTGGGAGTCGGCAACCTCGGCCACGCCCTGGCGGGTTACGGCGGCTTTTATGCCAGGGGCTTTCGGATTGTGGCCCTGGTCGACGCGGATCCCGAGCGGGTCGGCGAGCGGGTCGGTGAGGTTGTCGTCAGTCCCGTCGACGATCTCGAACAGGTGATCGTCCAGGGTCAGGTCACGATTGGGATGATCTGCACGCCGGCCGCCGCGGCGCAGGGGGTGTGTGATCGTCTGGTCGCTGCCGGGGTCACCAGCATTCTCAACTTCGCTCCCACGGTGCTTTCGGTACCCGACGGTGTGGACGTGCGTAAAGTCGACCTCGCCGTGGAACTGCAGATCCTCTCGTTCCATGAAGCACGCAAACATCCGTCGCCGGCACGGGACACATCACCGAGACGGGGCGCGAGATCCACACCGGGCGCCGGCTCCGGGCGTGACGCCGTGCCGGTGCGCCGGGCGCGCTCGGCGCGGCGGGCGCCCTCGGCCCGCGAGGCGGTGCCAGGCGGCGACGACGTCCTCGCCGCGCGGGGGGTGACGGGCCTGGACGGGGTGACGAGCGCGGACGGGACGGAGCCCTCCGCGGACAGGCTGGAGACCGATGCGGATGAGGTCGTGCGGGTGACTCGGCAAGTAGGCGTGACTCGTCCGGCGGGGGCAGCTCGTCCGGCCGGGATGGCTCGGGACGGTCGGCCGACCCGGGATGATCGGGAGGGGGAACCGGGTGCGGCGCGCTTGGAGCACACCCCGGCGCCTGGATCGCCGACCCACAGGACGCTGCCGGCCGCGGGATCGCTGATGGCCGGAGGTGAGGCGTCGTGAGCCTCCTGGTGGTCGGGCTCAACCACCAGACCGCGCCCACGTCGTTGCTCGAACGCACCTCGGTCTCGGCCGAGGAGGTCCCGAAGGTCCTGCACGATCTGGCCGAGGGCACCCACGTCAGCGAGGCGGTGGTGCTCTCGACGTGTAACCGCATCGAGATCTATGCCGAGGTCGAGACCTTCCACGGCGGAGTCGCCGACATCTCCGACCAGCTCAGCCGGATCTGTGGGATCGACCTCGGTAATCTCGCCGGCCACCTGTACGTCCACCACGAGGCGCGGGCCATCGGGCACCTGTTCTCGGTAGTGTGCGGCCTGGACTCCATGCTCGTCGGGGAGAGCCAGATCCTCGGTCAGGTACGCACGGCCTTCCGGGCCGGTCAGGCCGCCGGGGTGGCGGGCAGCGCGCTGTCCGGCCTGTTCCAGGCCGCGCTGCGGGTCGGCAAGCGGGCCCACTCCGAGACGTCCATCGATGCCGCTGGCGCATCCATCGTCTCGGTGGGTGTCCGGTTGGCCGCCTCCGGTCTGGGCCTCCACAGCGAGGTTCCGGCCGTGCCGGTGGCGCCGCCGGGTGGGCGGGCGCTGGACGGGGGAGGAGCCGCGGCCGAGGGACCGCGGCCCGCCGTGACGTCCGAACCCCCGCCGTTGGCCGGGGCCCGGGTGCTGCTCATCGGTGCCGGCGCGGTGGGATCGCTGGCCGCGCAGACCGTCCGGCGAGCCGGTGCCGGGGAGGTCGTGATCGCGAACCGGACCGCCGCCCGGGCGGCCCGCGTCGCCGAGGCCCACGAGGCCCGGGTCGTCGGTCTCACCGACCTGGCCCACGAGATCACCATGGCGGACCTGGTGATCTCCTCGACCGGCGCGAGCGGTCTCGTTGTCGAGCACGAGCTGGTTGCCGCGGCCTTGCCCGGCCGGGCAAGGCGCCCGCTGGTTTTCCTCGATCTGGCCCTGCCGCACGACATCGACCCGGGGGTGCGCGAGCTGCCCGGGGTGAGTCTGATCGACCTGGACGCACTGCGCATCGCGCTGGACGGCGCCCAGGTGACGCACGATGTGGAGGCGGTCCGCGCGCTGGTCGCCGCCGAGGTCGCGAGCTTCCTCGACCGCCGGCAGGCGGGCCGGGTGGCGCCGACCGTCGTCGCGCTGCGGGCCCACGCCGCCGCTGTGGTGCGTAGCGAGCTCGCCCGGTTGCACACCCGCCTGCCCGACCTCGACGATCGGGAGTGGAGCCTGGTGGAGGGCTCGGTCCGGCGCGTCGTCGACAAGCTGCTGCACGCCCCGACCGTGCGGGTGCAGGAGCTGGCCGGGGCGCCCGGCGGAGACGCCTACGCCGAGGCCCTGCGGGAACTGTTCGATCTGCCGCGGGAGGTGCCCGCCGTGGTGTCCGCGCCTGACCTTGATCTGCTGGAGCGTTCGTGACGGGGATCGACCCGACGAGTACCGACCCGACGAGTACCGATCCGACGAGCATCGGCGCGGCGAGTACCGGCGCCGACCTGCTGGCCCGTTTCGCCGGCCGCCGGCTGCGGCTGGGAACGCGGCGCTCGGCGCTGGCGCTGGCCCAGTCCGGGACGGTCGCCGCCACCCTGCGGGCGCGGGTGGGCTGCGCCGTCGAGCTGGTGCCGATTGTCACGGCGGGGGACCGCTCGTCGGGGGAGATCAGCCAGATCGGCGGGACCGGCGTCTTCGTCAGCGCGCTGCGCGACGCCCTGCTGTCTGGTGAGATCGACCTGGCGGTCCACTCGTTGAAGGACCTTCCAACGGCCACCCCACCCGGTCTGGTGCTCGCCGCGGTCCCGCCGCGGGCGGACCCCCGGGACGTGCTGGTCGCCCCGAGCGGGCGGCGCCTGGCCGAGCTCAGGGCCGGCGCCCGGATCGCGACCGGATCTCCGCGTCGCGCCGCGCAGCTGTGTGCTCTCGGCCTCGGGCTGGAGGTCGTCACGATCCGCGGCAATGTCGACACCCGGTTGAAGAAGGCCATCGACGGTGAGGTGGACGCGGTCGTCCTCGCGCACGCCGGGCTGGCGCGGCTCGACCGGCTCGATGCCGTCACCGAGATCCTCGAACCCACGGTGATGCTGCCCGCGCCCGGTCAGGGAGCCCTGGCGATCGAGTGCACGGGCGGTGCCGGGCTCGTCGTGGCCGGCCCGGCGCGCGCTCTGGTGCCCGCCGCGGCGGGTTCGGGTCCCGCTGCGGGACAAACCGGTGGCGAAACGTGGTCAGATGGCGGCCAGCCCGTCGATACGGGCCTCGCCGAGCTGCTACGGTTTGTGCTCGATGACGCATCGTCGTCCGTCGCGGTCAGAGCGGAACGCGCGTTCCTCGCCGGCATCGAAGCTGGTTGTACTGCCCCGGTCGGCGCCTTGGCCGAGCTTCTTCCGGAGCCGGCCGAAAGAGCTGCGGCGGAGGCCGGCGGTGCGCCTCCCGCGGGTCGTCTGTGCCTGCGGGCGGTCGTCGCCGCGCCGGACGGAAGCGATGTCCTCCGGCGTGACGTCACCGGATCCGCCGTCGACCCGGAGGCGCTCGGGCAGCGCCTCGCGGACGACATGCTGTCCGCCGGAGCACACTCGCTGATGGGAACCCGCTGAGCATGGCCACCCGACGAACGAAGAAGCCCGTCTCCCCGGTCGCCCTGGTGGGTGCCGGACCACGTGATCCCGGACTGCTCACCGTCCTCGCGGTCGAGACCCTGGCCGCCGCCGACCTGGTGGTGGCCGATCCCGAGGTGGCGCCGGCGGTGGTGGAGAACCTCACCGCCGAAGTGCTGCGCATTGGCGACCTCGAGGCGCCGAAGCCGGTCCGTGACGCGGAGGCGGCGACCGCCGCGGTGGTGAGCAGGGCCCGTGCCGGTGACAAGGTGGTCCGGCTCTACGCCTCCGATCCGTGGCTGACTCGCATCGGCGCCGCGGACGCCCAGGCGCTCGCGAAGGCCAAGATCCCCTATCGGGTGGTGCCCGGCATCCTCACTGGCGCCGCGGTCGCGACCTACGCCGGGGTCGCCCCGGGCGCGCCGGTCACCTTCGCCAGCACCTCCGGGGTCTTCTCGTCGTCGGGCACCGTGCCGGCGTCCTCGCCGTTCGGCGGGAGCGAGCCGGTGGGTCCGCTCACCGGTCCTCCGTTCGGGGCCTCGCGGCTGGGCGGGCGGCCGATCGCCGGTCTCGGGGGCGGGCTCGGCGGTGGCCTGGGAACCGGCGGGTTCGGCTCGCCGCTGGGCCTCGGTGCCCCGGGCGGCTTCGGCGGGTTCGGTGCGCCCATCTCCTCCCCCGGCGACCTGGACTGGGGTGCCCTCGCCCAGACCCCGGGCACCCTCGTGGTCACGGCGGCGCCGACGGAGGTCGGCAAGGTCGCGGCGGCGCTCGTCGAGCACGGGCGGCCCGGTGACACCCCGATCGCGGTGACCGTGGACGGCACCACCACCGACCAGCGCACCGTCACCTCGACGCTTGATCGGGTCGAGGTGGACACGGCACCGCTGTTGACCGCGGCCCCCACCCCGATCACCCAGGTCGTGCTGTCCATCGGCTCGGTGGTCGCGACCCGCAGCAAGTTGTCCTGGTGGGAGACCCGGGCGCTGTTCGGCTGGACGGTGCTGGTCCCGCGGACCAAGGAACAGGCGGCGATCCTGTCCGACCTGCTGCGTTCGCACGGCGCAAGCCCGCTGGAGGTGCCGACGATCGCTGTCGAGCCCCCGCGGACCGCCGCCCCGATGGAGCGCGCGATCACCGGTCTGGTCTCCGGGCGCTACCAGTGGGTGGCCTTCACCTCGGTCAACGCGGTCAAGGCGGTGCAGGAGAAGGTCGAGGAACGCAGCCTCGACGCCCGCGCGTTCGCGGGGGTCAAGGTTGCGGCGATCGGCGAGGCGACGGCCGACGCGCTGCGCACCTTCGGTATCCGGCCCGATCTCGTCCCGTCCGGGCAGCAGTCCAGCGAGGGGCTGCTGGCGGACTGGCCGGACTTCGACGACACCCTCGACCTGCTCGACCGGGTGCTGCTGCCGCGCGCCGACATCGCCACCGAGACCCTGGTCGCCGGCCTGAAGGAACGCGGCTGGCAGGTCGATGACGTGACGGCCTACCGCACCGTGCGTGCGGCTCCGCCGCCCGCCTCCATCCGGGAGGCGCTGAAGGGCGGCCGGGTCGACGCGGTCGTCTTCACCTCGTCCTCGACCGTGCGCAACCTGGTCGGCATCGCCGGCAAGCCCCACGAGACGACGGTGATCGCCGTGATCGGTCCGGCGACGGCCGCCACTGCCCAGGAGCTCGGGCTGCGCGTCGACGTGCAGGCTCCGGAGGCGTCCATCCCCGCCCTTGTCGGGGCGCTGGCGGAGTTCGCTGCCGAACACCGGGAAGAGCTCGGGAAGATCGGGCCGCTCGCCGCGCGGTTGCCGAAGCCACGGCGAGGCTCGCGGCGGTGAGGGTGCCGGCCCGGGGGAACGGGGCCGCAGCCGGATACCCGACGGCACGTCCCCGCCGGCTGCGCCGCTCGCCCGCGCTGCGCCGGCTGGTCTCGAACGTGCGGTTGCATCCGTCCGACCTGGTGCTGCCGATGTTCGTCAAGGAGGGCGTGGCCGATCCCGTTCCGCTGGCCTCGATGCCCGGTGTCGTCCAGCACACCCGCTCCTCGCTGCGGGAGGCGGCCGTCGAGGCCGTCGAGGCCGGCGTGGGCGGGCTCATCCTGTTCGGTGTGCCCGCGGAGAAGGATGCCCGCGGCTCGGCCGCCGACGACCCGGACGGCATCGTCCAGCTCGCGCTCGCCGATCTCGTCGCCGAGGTCGGTGGCGACGTCGTCCTGATGACGGACCTGTGCCTGGACGAGTACACCGACCACGGGCACTGCGGTCTGCTCACCGGCTCCGGGGAGGTCGACAACGACGCCACCCTGGCGCGCTACGGCGCGATCGCCGTGGCGCAGGCCCGTGCGGGTGCCGAGGTCGTCGCGCCGAGCGGGATGATGGACGGCCAGGTCGGCGCGATCCGGGCCGCGCTGGACGCGGAGGGCTTCATCGACCTGCCGATCCTCGCCTACTCGGTGAAGTATGCCTCGGCGTTCTACGGGCCGTTTCGCGAGGCTGCCGAGTGCGCCCCGCAGTTCGGGGACCGGACCGGTTACCAGCAGGATCCGGTCCGCTCGGCCGAGGAGGCCCGGCGCGAGGTCGCGCTCGACCTTGCCGAGGGCGCGGACGCGGTGATGGTGAAACCGGCGCTGGCCTACCTGGACGTGCTGCGGGCGGTGGCCGACACAGTGGACGTACCGGTGGCGGCCTACCAGGTGTCGGGCGAGTACGCGATGGTGGAGGCTGCCGCGGCGGCCGGGTGGATTGACCGGGACCGGGCGATCGACGAGACGCTGACCGCGATCTCCCGGGCCGGGGCGGACATCATCTTGACCTACTGGGCCACCGAGGTCGCCCGCCGCCTGGCCGCCTCCCGCTGACCGTCCCTCGCGGCGGCGGTTCCTCAACGTCGACGGTTCGCCACGGTGGTGCCGGGAGTCCGGCGTTCGTGGAAAGCGTCCGTTAGGTTGCTCAGGGTGGGGGCTGCGCGTCGCGGCCTTCCCGTGTCGGCGTGGGCGGGATCTCTCCCGTGATGATCGACCATGGGTTCGGAAGGTACCCCCACCGGGTACCGGTACACTATGCGGGGGGAGGGTATGTTCGGAGGGTCGGACGGGTGCCGGTGGCCGGTGGGATGGGCAGATCCATCGGGACCGGGGCGGCTTACACGAGGAGACGAGAACGGCCATGACGACCGCCTACACGGTGGCCGGGATGACCTGCCAGCACTGCGTCCGATCCGTGACCGAGGAGCTCGCGCGGCTGCCGACCGTGTCGGACGTCGCCGTGGATCTGGCCGAGGGCCGGGTCACTCTCGTCAGCGACGGCGTCGTCGAGGACGGCGCCGTCCGGGAGGCTGTTGCGGAGGCTGGATACGAGCTTGTCGGGCGGGCGTATCGCTTCGGTGGTGCCAACGGTGCCGGTGGCCGGCGGGTGTGTCCGGTCCCACGGTCCGCGACCGGCAGTACCTTCCAGCCCGCTGTAAGGGGAGATCTGATGACCACTCTCGACGTCGGAACGGGTCACCCCGCGCGGATCGAGCTCGCGATCGGCGGGATGACCTGCTCGTCGTGCGCCGCGCGGGTGGAACGCAAACTCAACAGGATGGACGGCGTCACCGCTTCGGTGAACTACGCCACCGAGAAGGCCACCGTCACCCTCGCGGATACCGAAGCCCCCGCGGTCTGTCTCGATGATCTGATCCGCACGGTACAGGCCGCGGGATACTCCGCGACCCCGGTCCGGGGTGGGCCGGGTGCGGCCGGCACTGACACCGCGGCCGGCACCGCGGCCGGCACTGACACCGCGGCCGAGTATGCGACTGGTGCGGCGGAGGCCGAGGACGGCGGCGGCACGCAGGACGACGCGCCCGGCGCGGCGCTGCGGGCGCTACGCGTCCGGCTGGCTGGCTCGGCGACGCTCGCCGTGCCGGTGATCGCACTGGCCATGGTGCCCGCCTGGCAGTTCGACTACTGGCAGTGGGTCTCGCTGGCCTTGGCGACGCCGGTCGTGCTCTGGGGAGGCTGGCCGTTCCACCGGGCCGCGGGCCGGGGCGCCCGGCATGGGGTCGCGACGATGGACACCCTGGTCTCCCTCGGAACGCTGGCCGCCTTCGTCTGGTCGCTGTACGCCCTGTTCCTGGGCGGAGCGGGCGAACCGGGGATGCGGCACTCGTTCTCGTTCACCGGCGGCTTCCCGGGCCCGGAAGCCTCGGCCGGCGAGATCGGCCACTCGGGGAGTGGCCACGGCACCGGCGGGAGTGCCCACGGCGGCGCGGGCACAGCCCTCTACCTGGAGGTCGCCGCCGGGGTGACGGTGTTCCTGCTCACCGGCCGATTCCTGGAGTCACGTGCCCGCCGGCGTTCCGGCGCGGCCCTGCGGGCGCTGCTCCACCTCGGGGCAAAGGACGTCACCGTGCTGCGCGACCGGCCGGCGGACGGTGCGCGGGGGACTGGCCCGCGGCGGGTCGAGGAGCGGATCCCGGTCGAGGCGCTGCGGATCGGGGACGAGTTCGTCGTCCGCCCGGGCGAGAAGATCGCCACCGACGGCGTCGTGCTCGACGGGCTGTCGGCGGTGGACGCGAGCATGGTCACCGGCGAGTCGGTGCCCGTCGAGGTCGCCCCGGGTGACGCGGTCGTCGGGGCGACGGTGAACGCCGGCGGGCGGCTTGTGGTCCGGGCCACCCGGGTCGGCGCCGACACGCAGCTGGCGCGCATCGCCCGGCTCGTGACGGAGGCCCAGAGTGGCAAGGCCCGCGTCCAGCGCCTCGCCGACCGGGTCTCGGCGGTGTTCGTTCCGGTGGTGATCGGAATCGCGCTCGTCACCCTCGGGGTCTGGCTGGCTCTCGGGCAGCCGGCGACCGACGCCTTCACCGCGGCCGTCGCCGTGTTGATCATCGCCTGCCCCTGCGCGCTGGGCCTGGCCACGCCGACGGCGCTGCTGGTCGGGACGGGACGCGGTGCGCAGGTGGGCATCCTCATCCGCGGCCCGGAGGTGCTGGAGTCGACGCGGCGGGTCCAGACCGTCCTACTCGACAAAACCGGCACGGTGACCAGCGGGCGGATGCAGGTTGTCGCGGTGCTGCCGGCTCCCGGCGAGGACGCCGCCGAGGTGCTCCGGCTCGCCGCGGCGGTGGAGGAGGCGAGCGAGCACCCCATCGCCCGGGCGATCGCTGACGTGGCTGGGGAGCACGCGGTGGCCGCCGGTGTGCTGCCGCCGGTCGCGGACTTCGCGAACACCGCGGGCCTCGGCGTGCGCGGCACCGTGGAGGGGCATGCGGTGCTCGTCGGGCGGCCCCGGGTGTTCGCGGAACTCCCGGGCGCGCTCGCCGCCGAGCTGGACCGGGAACGGGCCGCCGGGCACACCGCCGTCGTGGTCGGCTGGGACGGCCGTCCCCGCGGACTGATCAGCGTCGCCGACACGGTGAAGCCCACCGCGGCCGCGGCCGTCGCCGATCTGCGTCGGCTCGGGCTGCACCCGGTCCTGCTGACCGGGGACGCCGAGGCGGTCGCCCGGTCCGTCGCCGCCGAGGTCGGCATCGCGGCCGAGGACGTCATCGCCGAGGTCCTGCCCGAGGAGAAGGTCGCGGCGGTCCGTCGCTTGCAGGCGCAGGGCCGGGTCGTGGCCATGGTGGGCGACGGGGTGAACGACGCCGCCGCGCTCGCCCAGGCCGATCTGGGCCTGGCGATGGGCGGCGGCACTGACGCGGCGATCGAGGCGTCGGATCTGACGCTCGTCAACGCGGATCCCTGCCTGGTGGCGGATGCCATCCGACTGTCGCGCGCCACCCTGCGCACGATCAAGGGCAATCTGTTCTGGGCGTTCGCCTACAACGTGGCCGGGCTGCCGCTTGCCGCGACCGGTCTGCTCAACCCAATGATCGCGGGGGCGGCGATGGCGTTCAGCTCCGTCTTTGTCGTCACGAACAGTCTGCGGCTGCGGCGTTTCACCGCACTGCGTCCGGCCTGAGCGGGCCCGGCCTGAGCGGGCCCGGCCGGATCGGTTCCGCGGCGTCGGTCAGGTCGTGGCCGGTTCGGCCGGCGGGGCCTCCAGGCGCGGGAACACCGGGCTGGGATCGGCGGTCCGCGGCCCGCCGTCGCCGCACTGCGCGGCGATGCGCGGTGCCGAATCGGGCAGGAAGGGCGCGAGGTGCTCCGCCAGTTCCCGGCACGTGGCGACCAGTTCGGCGAGGACTGCGTCGAGGGCGTCGCGCGACGCTCCCTCCTTGCGCTCCGCCTTCGCGAGCTCCCAGGGCCGGGCGGCCTCCACGTAGCGGTTACCCTCGTCGCCGATCCTCGTGATGACCTCGGCTGCCCGGCGGAAGTCGAAGGCGGCGAAGGCGTCGTCGATTGTCCGGGGGGCCTCGTCGCGCACCGCCCGCAGCTGGGCGGCCGCGGGATTGTCGGGGGCGGGCGGGGGAATGAGCCCGTCCCGGTACCGCTTCACCATCGACACGGTCCGGTTGACCAGGTTGCCGATGTTGTTGGCGAGGTCCTCGTTCGCGCGGGTCACGAGCCGTTCGGTCGTGTAGTCGGTGTCGCCGGCTCGGGCGACGTCGCGCAGCATCCACCACCGCAGCGCGTCGGTGTTGAAGGCGGCGACGATGTCGGCGGGATCCTCGGCGTTGCCGGCCGACTTGCTGATCTTCATGCCGTCGGCGGTGAGATATTCGTGCACGAAGATGGTGTCGGGCAGGCGCACCCCGGCCGAGAGCAGCATCGCCGGCCAGTAGACGGCGTGAAAGCGGATGATGCCCTTGCCGATGACGTGCACTCGCCTGTCGGCGTCGTTCCACCAGTGCTGGAAGCTGTCGTCGTCGTTGCCGTACCCGGGGGCGGTGATGTAGTTCCCGAGTGCGTCGAACCACACGTAGATGACCTGCTCGGGGTCGCCGGGGACCGGAATACCCCAGCCGCGGGCCCGGCTCATGCTCCGCGACGCGCTGAAGTCCTCCAGACCGGCCTCGATGAAGGACAGTACCTCCCGCTTGCGGGCGGCGGGCTCGATGCGCAGCCGGTCGGCGGAGATGAGCTCGTGGAGCTGGTCCTGATAGCGGCTCAACCGGAAGAACCAGTTGCTCTCCTCCACCAGGTCGGGAACGGTCCCGTGTTCCGGACAGCGGCCGCCCACCAGCTCGTCGGGCTGGTAGAACAGCTCGCATCCCACGCAGTACAGACCGGCGTAGGTCTTGCGGTAGAAGTCTCCGCGGTCGGCGCAGGCCGACCACAGCTTCTCGACTCCCGGCCGATGGCGGGGGTCCGTGCTCGTCTTGATGAAATCGTCGAACGAGAGGCCCAACGGACCGCGAAGGCCCACGAACCCGGTGGCGACCCGCTCGACGTACTCGGCGGGTGTGATCCCCTCGGCCTCGGCCGCCTGGACGTTCTTCAGGGCGTTGTCGTCGGTGCCGGTCTGGAACCGGACCTCGTGGCCGCGCTGACGAAGATGACGTGCGTACGCATCGGTCTCGATCAGTTCGAGAGCGTGACCTACGTGCGGCTTGCCGTTGACGTACGGAATCGCCGTCGTCACGAAGTAGCGGCCCATCTGGTGTGAGTCCTTCCGCCCCGGTAGCAGCCTCACCGACGAGGCTCCGTCAGGGCCTCATCGGTCAGTCTGTCAAGACGCGCGGAAGAGGCCGGACGGCATGTGCATCATCATCCGGCTGGCCGGCGTCTCGGCCGTGGCATGTGTCCTCGACAGAGGGTGAATCCTACGCGACCTCGCACCCGGT
Source organism: Frankia sp. CcMO1 (assembly GCF_977945845.1). NCBI lineage: Bacteria > Bacillati > Actinomycetota > Actinomycetes > Frankiales > Frankiaceae > Frankia > Frankia sp. CcMO1. The sequence goes on along the minus strand of NZ_CDWTMG010000134.1, from coordinate 1,248 downwards.
AGCCCCCGGGGAGCGAGGTGGGAGTAGCGGATCCGGAGTACAGATCTTCTGCCGGCGCCGGCGCCGGCCCGTCCCGACCCGCTCGCCGCGCCGACCGCCGCGCCGGGAACGTTGGCGGCGAGATCATCCGCGGGATGCGGCACCGCCGTCGGCGGGGTGGTCGCCGCGGCGACCGTGCGAAGCCCGCTGCCCGGGCCGCGCTCCGTTCGGCGGACACCGCGGCCAGGCTTTCGGGTCCTCAGGCAGCCTGACGAGACCCATACCATCCTGCCGTGAGTGCCGAACGCGGCGGGGCCGCCGGTCCGGCGGCGTGGCATGTTACCGCTTCCGGGTAATGCCGCCGTACATGTGCACGTGAGCATCGTCCACGGCGGCGAGCTCGTCAGGGTGCCAGTGGTTGACAAGCACCACGCTGGGGTCGAGTATTTCCAGCCCATCGAAGAACTGCTCGACCCAGGCCCTGTCTCGGGCGACGAGCGGAATACCACTGGCGTTGTATGCGGCCACCCCGACACGAACCTCCTCGGGCGCACTGTCAGCCGTGCAGGTGGACAGAGCCAGGATGCTGCCTGTCGGAAGCGGACGCATGAGCCGGCCGACGAGGTCCTTGACGACGGCGTCGTCGGCGATGAAATGTATGACCGCGACAGGCTGGGCCAGGTCGAGCGTTTCCCGCAGCTGCTTCAGACGCCAGGATCTTCTCCGGGGCGTGGAAGTCAGCGTCGAGATACGCGGTCCGACCCTCGGGGCGCTGGTGAGTAGGGCCCGGGCGTGCACCAGCACGATCGGTACCACCCCCGGGTTGCACACGTAGACAAGGGGGCTGTGAGCGGCGCGACGCGAGCAACTGCCGGCTGATCTTCCTGGAGTCGGGGCCGGCGATACCCGGATTAACTGGTTTGACGCCGCCGGGCGGGCGGGCTAGTTTGGCGGCAGTTCGTCGGGGAGCGGCCCGACGCCTTGCGTGGAGGAAGCCATGGTTGCCCCGGGTCTTGTCCCGGGCCACCGGACACCGCCGGCCTGGATGGCGTGGTGGTGATCGAGGTCGACTGCTGACCAGCGTCGGACCTCGGTGTGCCTGGTGACATCAATTTTTCGTGTTGATGTACTCCATGAGGAGCTTCTGGCGTTGTCAAATGATATCTCGTCTGCGTGGTACGCGGACTTCTTTACCGAACTTCCGAACGAGTTCTGGCGGCGGGCGGCGTCGCCCGAAATGACCGCGGCTGACGTCGAGTTCATCGAGGC